>CAKRSS010000001.1 GCA_934401725.1 uncultured Eubacteriales bacterium
GCGCCGCGCAGCGCTGGTCGCCGCCCGCAGGCGGCGAAACCCCCCTCGCGCTGGCCGCCGTCCGCAGACGGCGGAACTTCCCCCCCCACAGACGAATTCCCTTGACATCCACCGCAAAACGTGGTATGATTATGGCGATAAATAATCAAGGAGACCAAACGATGAAGAAAACGTGGAGCATAGATTCAGGCGAGGCGGTACATAACGTGGTTTACAGCCGCAATTTGTTCGGGTGCGCTAAGATAACGATTGACGAGGACACTTTCCCGCTCGGGCACGTCGGGATGTTCAGACAGAGAACCGAGCCGTTCCGGGTCGGGGACTTTCAGTGCATGTTAATAATGAAGGGAAGTCAGGTCAGAATCGAATCCAATGACTGCGAAGTGGCGTTGGTATGAGAGAAAGCTCAGTGGTCGAAAAAATCACTGAGTTTTTTATTTTTGTGCGAACCTTTTTGATTTTTTGAGACTCTTAATGGCAGGAGGTGAGGGAATGCAGGATAACGAACTAGTAGAGAGCGTGCTCGCGGGCGATCTGGACGCCTACGGCCGGCTTGTCGGACGGTACTCTGGCGCCATGTACCGCTTCGCCGTGTCAATAACGGGCGACCACCACCGCGCCGAGGAGGCGACGGTCGACGCTTTTGCAGAGTGCTTTCTGCATCTTGCCTCACTTGACGACCCGTCTGCGTTTGGCGGATGGCTTAAGACGGTGGTCAAGCGTAAGTGCTGGCGAACCCGCTCGCGCGCAAGCGAGAACGACATCTCGGACTACTCAGAGTTTCTCGCCGACGACGGGCGCGACCGCCCCGACCTCTGCTTCTCGCGTAGCGAGAACATACGGCGCGTCAGAGAAGCGCTTGGCAACCTGCCGCCGTCACTCGGCGAGACAGCCCGCCTTTTCTACCTCGACGACTGCAGCGTCAGGGAGATTGCGGAGCGGCTGTCGTTGCCCGAGGGAACGGTAAAGCGTCGACTGTACGACGCAAGACAAAAACTCAGAAAGGAACTGTACGACATGGACGAAAACATCATCACTACCGACGAGCTCGAGCGGAAAATACGCCGATACGTCAGAGAGCTAGGCTGCTATAAGCGCCTGAACGGCGGCGTTGACGACACCTACTTTGCCAAAATCCGCGAGATGGAGCAGCTAATCGATAAGCTGCCAGACGACGCGAGCAAAAACTACTTCAAGGCGGACGCCATGGCGTTCGTCGCCTCAAGCGTGGAGGATAAGGAGCAGCGCCATAAGCTGTACGACGAGGCGCGCGAGGTCGGACGCGAGAACGGCAACCTCTCGCTCCTGACGGGCGATATGAATGCAAAACTTCTGAAAATGATCAGCGCGAAGTCTCAGCTGAAATACCTCGACGAGACGGCAATCCCCGAGATTGAGAAGTACCGCGACGCGCCCGACTACGAAAACTCGCTCGGCAAGCTGCTCTGCTGGCGTGCGTGGGTAAGGCTTAAGAACGATGACTGCGACATCACCGGCGCACGTGAGGACGCCGAGCGGGCAGTCCGGCTCATCAGAGATGACCATGCTATGAACGCTGTCGCCCGGGCGGCGGTGCGAGCCATCGACCTGATACGCAAAAACGCGGCCTTCGAGTGCGCAGCCATCAGCGCGGTCGGCGAGAGACTGGTCAGATCGGGCGCCAAGCTGAAGTATGCCGAGCAGCCGGGATTCACCTATCACAAATACTCATACGCCAATAAGCTGAACTTCTTTTCACTCTTTTTCTACGCCTCGCGCGTCAGTGATACCATGTTTGACTCGGCCATGAAGCCGGGAGACACAACAGAGGGCAGCGACGGAGCGACGATGACCTGCGTCGCCTGTGACGAGCATGTCACAGCACCCGCCGGCGAGTGGGACGGCTGTGTTCACTACCGACTCCAAAACGTTCGCCGCCCCACGTACGGCAAATGTGAGATAGATACGTGGTATCGTGCGGGCGTCGGGCTTGTGCGCCTGACTGCCGAGCGTGAAAACGGCCGGAGGGAGGAGTATCTGCTGTCCGATTGCCGCATAAACGGCGGGACGGGACTGCTTCCGATTACTGTCGGAAACCGCTGGTTGTATACGCCGGTCGATTGCCTGCCTGACTGGAGCTATTGCCACATCGAGCGCAGCGTGACACACGTTGAGGACGAAACCGCAATAGTGGCAGGAGCCACCGTCGTGGGAGTGCGGCGCGAGTGCGTCGAGCACATGGAAACGCTCGACTCCGACGCCTGCGTGCTCATCGGCGACATGATGTGCGACCGCTGGCAGATAGACGACGCGCTCGGCGCTATGCGCGCGGCAGTACGCGCCAATACGTCGGCCAAGGCGGTCGGCGCGGCGCTCGCGGGCATCGAAACGCTCACAAGATTTGCCGATTACCAAAAGCGCGGCTACCGCATCTGCCCGTCGTCTGTCAGCACGCAGCGGGTGCTCGTCGACAACGGCAGAATCACAACCGAGTACGGCAACTATTCGTTCGCCCCCTATCAGCTTGGCAAGCGCGGACGCTATGAGGACAGAATCTTCGGCATAAAGCCGCTGCGCTACCTTCAGATGCTCGCAGGCTGCCTCTGGAACCCTGAGTGGAAGCCGGGGTATACCGAGCGGCGCGAGGTGCCGGGACGCGACGGCGAGGTCACGATAAAGGTCGAGGAGGGCGGTACGGTAGAGACGCCCTGCGGAACATTCCACGACTGCCTCAAGCTGACGCTCGAGGCGGAAAAGGAGGGCATGGAGCCGGGCTACTACTTCAAGGATCGTTACTCGTACATGTGGTGCGGGCGTAAGGAGTTCTGGTTCGCGCCGGGTGTGGGACTTGTGCGGCACGTCTGCACGTGGGGCGACGTTATAAGCTCCGAGGCAGTGCTGACGGCCTTTTGCCAGCCCGCGTCGGACGGACGCGAGTACTATCCCATGCACCTCGGTTCGCGCTGGGAGTACGAGGAGGCCCACCTCGCCTCCGAGGGCTACCGCGCCGCGAACATCATCGCGGTTCAGAGCGGCGTCTGCGGACGGTATGACATAACGACTGCGCAGGAATTCGTCTACCTCGGCAGCGTCGAGAATTACGAAAAGCTGCCCCGTATGCTGAAATAATAAAATATCCGCCCCTCCGCGCTCGGCGCGGAGGGGCAGCGGACAAATTGTCTTTATAATAGGGCTCCGGTGTGCGATGTTTAATTGCATGCTGGGGCCTTATTATGAAGATTTGCTGAATTTGTCCGCTTTTGTGTTGACGGATAATGAAAAATCAGATATAATTGTCAATAGTGTTACCGCGCAGTGTGCCGATTGCGCGGCGGCGTGTAAAAACGAGGACGTGAAGGGAGGTGTCCGTGTGGCAGAGCGCAGAAGCGACCCGTGGGCGATAGCAAGACGACTGCTTGCGTCGGTATTGCTTGTGGGCGGGGTCATTCTTGTCGGTTGGCTGGTGCTGCGGCAGGTCGGGTGGCATTCGCTGTCCCGCGAGCAGCTTCAGGACAAAATCGCCTCATTCGGCGCATGGGCGCCGCTTATATTTATACTTCTTTCTTTTTTGCAGGTGACATTCATCCCCATTCCGAGCACCGTCACCATACTTGCGGGGAACTACGTCTTCGGCTCGTTGCGCTCGAGCGTATACTCCTGGATCGGTATTATGGCGGGCTCGATACTCGCCTTCTGGCTCGGACGGCTGCTCGGGCGGCCGTTTGTCAACTGGGTGTTCGGCAGCCGCGAGAAGGCGGACGAAATGCTCTCCAAGCTGCACGGGCGCGAGGTCGTGCTGCTGTTTTTCATGTTCCTGCTGCCCATGTTTCCCGACGACGCGCTCTGCGCGGTTGCAGGGCTTTTGCGCGTGAGATTTCTGACGTTTGTCTTTATGCAGGTGCTCTCGCGCACCGTCGCAATTGCGGGGACGCTGTTCTTTATGTCGGGCGAGGTGATACCGCTGCATGGGTGGGGGCTGGTCGTTATAGCGCTGGTGGCGGTGCTGTCGCTGGTGGCGTTTGTGCTGGCCTACCGGCACGCCGAGACCTTCAACGCCGTGCTTGACCGTATATCGGACAGGTTCGCCGGCGCGGCGCGCCGCGCTGCGCGCAAAACGCGCGACAGGGTCAGACATCGCACGGGTCACGACGAGAAGTGATTCAAACGCCGAAATTACTTATCCGGAGGTCAGTTATGGACATAAAAACAAGAGACATTGTAGGCAAAAACTACTCGGGAACCACGCGGCGTACAAGGCACGCTGCTTACGCCGTCGTTGTCGACGGCGGCCGGGTGCTGCTTTCACACGAGGTCAACATCGACCGGTGGACTCTGCCGGGCGGCGGCGCGGAGGGGCGCGAGACGCCCGAGGAGTGCTGCGTGCGCGAGGTGGAGGAGGAGACGGGGCTTATTGTGAGCCCCAAGCGCCGCTTCATTGTCATCAACGAGTTTTACCGGGATTGGAAATTCGAGTGCAGCTTTTTCGAGTGTGAGGTCGTGGGCCGCACCGAGAGGAGGCTGACGGAGCGTGAGCTTGCGGTCGGCGCGACGCCGGAGTGGATAAGCATCGACGAGGCGGCGGACATTTTCTCGCGTCATGAGGACTACGCCGCGACCGACGAGGAGCGCAGGGGAATATATTTGCGGGAATATATCGCAATTTCAGAATTCAGGGGTGAGTCAGTATGAACTACATAAGGATTACAAAGGAAAACATTGACCGCGAGCACATCTGCTGCGCCATGTCGGGCAAGCAGAGCGTGGCCAAGAAGGAGTGGATGAAGGACAGGCTTGACGAGGGACTGGTTTTTTACCGCAGCGAGGAGCGCGGCAAGTGCTTCATCGAGTACATTCCGGCGGAGAACGCCTGGGTTCCCATCGAGGCCGCGGGCTGGATATACATCAACTGCCTGTGGATTGCGGGCTCGATGAAGGGGCACGGCTATTCCAACGACCTGTTGAACGAATGCATCCGCGACGCCGCGTCGCAGGGCAAAAAGGGGCTCTGCATACTTTCCGCCGAGGGGCGGAAAAGGGAATTCCTCGCCGACCCCAAATACCTCGCCTACAAGGGCTTCACCGTCGCCGACACGACCGACACGGGTATTACGCTGATGTCCCTGCCGCTGACCCCCGACGCCGAGCCGCCGAGGTTTTGCGAGTGCGCCAAGCACCCACGCGTGCCCGGGAGCGGCTTTGTGCTGTACTACACCGACCAGTGCCCGTTTACATATTACTGGGTTCCGCGGGTGCAGCAGGTCGCAGAGGAGCACGGCATTCCGCTCAGAGTCATACACATAACGGACAGGAAATCGGCGCAGAGCGTGCCCGCACCCGTCACGACCTACGCGCTGTTCCGCGACGGAAAGTTTTTGACGCAGGCAATTCAGTCCGACAAGAAGTTTCTCGCCATAGCTGGCGTGAGTGACAAATAAAGACGGCCGCACAGGCGTGCGGCGAACAAAAAAGCACCGCCCACCAGGCGGTGCTTAATTTATGCCTACTCGGCAGGTACTCAGTTGAGCTCTGCGAAGTACTTGATGGTGCGAACCATCTGGCTGGTGTAGGAGTTCTCGTTGTCGTACCAGGAAACGACCTGAACCTGATAAGTGTCGTCGTCGATCTTAGCGACCATGGTCTGGGTAGCATCGAACAGGGAGCCGTAACGCATACCGATAACATCGGAGGAAACGATCTCGTCCTCGTTGTAACCGTAGGACTCATTGGAAGCGGCCTTCATAGCGGCGTTGATGCCTTCCTTGGTAACATCCTTGCCCTTGACAACAGCCACGAGAATGGTGGTGGAGCCTGTGGGGGTAGGAACACGCTGAGCGGAACCGATCAGCTTGCCGTTCAGCTCGGGAATGACAAGGCCGATAGCCTTAGCAGCACCGGTGGAGTTCGGAACGATGTTCTGAGCGCCGGCACGGGATCTTCTCAGGTCGCCCTTTCTCTGGGGACCGTCAAGAATCATCTGGTCTCCGGTGTAAGCATGAACGGTGGTCATGATACCGGACTGGACGGGAGCATATGCATTCAGAGCCTGAGCCATGGGCGCGAGGCAGTTGGTGGTGCAGGAAGCAGCGGAGATGATCTTGTCCTCGGAGGTCAGGGTGTTGTGGTTGACGTTGAAGACTATGGTCTTGAGGTCATTTCCGGCAGGAGCGGAGATAACAACCTTCTTAGCGCCGGCGTTGATGTGAGCCATGGACTTCTCCTTAGAGGTGTAGAAGCCGGTGCACTCCAGAACGACGTCGACATCCAGCTTACCCCAAGGGCAGTTGTTGGCATCCTTCTCGGCGTAGATCTTGATCTCCTTGCCGTCGACGATGATGGAATCCTCGGTAGCTGAGACAGTGTGCTTCCCCTCGCCGATTCTGCCGCAGAAAGAACCCTGAGCGGTATCGTACTTGAGCAGGTGAGCAAGCATCTTGGGGCTGGTGAGGTCGTTGATAGCGACTACCTCATAACCCTCAGCGTCGAACATCTGACGGAAAGCCAGACGACCGATACGGCCGAAGCCGTTAATAGCAACTTTAACAGACATTTTGGAAATCCTCCATATTAATAATTTTGATTTTTCGAACACTTGTGGGAGGAAATCATTCCCACCCAAATACATATTATATCGCAAAACTTCCGAATATACAAGGGTTTCGTTGAAATTTTATCAAATACCGTTAGTTTGCAAATGATTTTGGCTTTGAAAACGCAGTTTGTGTGCAAAATCACAACAGTCTCAGGGGCGATGGGGCTGTTTTTGCGCTTTTGCGAGCCTTGTGCGGTGTCTGCACTCCCGCAGCGTCAGGCGGACGAAGGCGGGAAGCGCCGTGGCGCGGCGCAGTCTTGACGGGTCGGAGGCGATGCGCCACAGCCATTCGAGCCCCATGCGGCGGACGGGCGCGGGCGCTCTTCTGACGCAGCCCGCCCATACATCGACAGAGCCGCCGAGCGCCATGGCGAGACGGACGGAGGTCAGGCGGTGGCGGTTTTCGATTATCCAGCGCTCCTGTCGCGGCGAGCCGAGGCAGACGATGAGCAGTCCCGCCCCCGAGGCGTTGACGGACTCGACTATGGCGTCGTTTTCGCTGCCGTCCGGGTCGAAGTAGCCGTGGTGCGCGCCGCTGACGACGAGCCCCGGAAAGCGGGCGCGCAGCGCCTCGGCCGCCATGTGCGCGACGGGCGGCTGCTCTATTCCGCCGAGCAGGTAGACTCCGACACCATAGCGGGAGGCAAGCGAGAGCGCCGCCTCGCCGAGCTCGATGCCGGGCAGGCGCTCGGGCAGCGGAGTGCCCAGCCGCCGTGCCGCCCAGACGGTGCCGACGCCGTCCGCGACGTTGAGGTCGCCGGAATTCAGCAGGCTGTTGACCTCGGGGTCGGCGACGCTGCGACAGAGCATCTCGGGGTTGGGGGTGAAAACAGCCTCGGGACGGGGAAGTCGGTGTGTCAGCGCGCGCTCGAGACGCGCGGTGGCCTCCTCGCGGTTGACCTTGTCCAGCCGCACGCCGAGCACCGTTACCTGTCCGGGGTAGTACATTTCGTCCATTTTGTTTTTTCCTCCTTGACAATGAGACGGTTATGATATATAATAAACTATTATTAGAATGAGTAAATGTCTTCATATTATGCAGACAGGTTTGCGGCAGCACCGGTGCGGTGTAATACACTGCCCAGACTACGAAAGGCGAAAAAATGGCACAGGATAAAAAAATGGTAGAGCAGATCACGTCCATGGACGTTGACTTTGCTCAGTGGTACACCGATGTGGTGAAGAAGGCAGAGCTTGCCGACTATTCGGGCGTAAAGGGGTGTATGGTCATCCGTCCCTACGGATACGCTATCTGGGAGAACATTCAGCGCGACCTCGACGCGAGATTCAAGCGTCTGGGGCACGAGAATGTCTACATGCCCATGTTCATCCCCGAGTCGCTGCTCCAGAAGGAGAAGGATCACGTTGAGGGCTTTGCGCCCGAGTGCGCGGTCGTGACTATGGGCGGGCAGACGCAGCTTTCCGAGCGTCTGATTGTGCGTCCGACGTCCGAGACGCTGTTCTGCGAGCACTACAAGAACATAATTCACTCCTACCGCGACCTGCCCAAGCTGTACAACCAGTGGTGCAACGTCGTGCGCTGGGAGAAGACGACGCGTCCCTTCCTGCGTACCTCCGAGTTTTTGTGGCAGGAGGGTCACACCATGCACGAGACGGAGGAAGAGGCGCGCGAGGAGACGCTGCGCATGCTCAAGTGCTACGAGGACTTCTACCGCGAGTCGCTGGCGATTCCGGCGGTTGTCGGTCGCAAGACCGAGAAGGAGAAGTTTGCGGGTGCGATGGAGACCTACACCATCGAGCCGATGATGCACAACGGTGTTGCGCTTCAGGGCGGAACGTCGCACTATTTCGGCGACGGATTTGCGCGCGCGTTTGACATCACCTACACCGACCGTGAGAACAAGGTGCGCTATCCGCATCAGACGTCGTGGGGGGTATCGACGCGCATGATAGGCGCCATTATCATGACGCACGGCGACGACAACGGACTTATTCTGCCGCCTGCCGTAGCACCCATACAGGTTGCTGTCATTCCGATTGCGCAGCACAAGGAGGGCGTGCTTGAGGCAGCCGGCAGTCTGCGCGAGCGGCTTGCGGACAGGTTCCGTGTCAAGCTGGACGACAGTGAAAATTCGACCGGCTGGAAGTTTTCACAGTACGAGATGAAGGGAGTACCGGTTCGTCTGGAGCTGGGGCCGCGCGACATTGAGTCGGGCTCCTGCGTGCTTGTCAGCCGTGTGACGCGCGAGAAGGTAGTTGTTTCGCTTGACAACATCGATGAGGCGGTTGCCGAGGCTCTGGCACGCGTTCACGACGAGCTTTACGAGCGCGCGCTTTCCAATCTTCACAACCGCACTCACGACGCGCATTCCTACGAAGAGTTCCTTGACATTGCCGAGAAGCAGTCCGGCTTTATCCGTGCCATGTGGTGCGGTGACTCCGCATGCGAGGACAAGCTCAAGGATGTGACCGGCGGTGTCAAGTCGCGCTGCATACCCTTCAGCGAGGATCACATCTCCGACGTCTGCGTCTGCTGCGGCAAGCCCGCCAAGCACATGGTCGTCTGGGGGAGACAGTATTAAGGGAAGTTCCGCCGTTTGCGGGCGGTCAGCGCGGGGGATTCCGTGCTCTGCGGAGCACGGCCAGCGCTACGCGGCGCTGGACCCGCGCCGCCTCCCCAAAGGCGGGCGAAACTTTCACAAATTTGGGCGAGTTAAAGTCTGCGAACGGACGTGACGTACGGCTTTGGGCGTTTAAGTGCAGGCGTTGCGGCATCACGCAATAGACCAGCACCGCCCTGCTTCGCGTCCGGTGCCCATTCGGGACAGGGGAAGGACGTTTGTATAGCATGTCCTGTGCGCTGTCGCGCGAAAAGTTAGTCCGCCTGCGGCGCATGGGGGCCCGTTGCGCGCTGACCGCCGCAGGCGGGGTATCTTTCCCGCGGTAGCGCACCGGACGCGAAGCAGGGCGGTGCTGAACTATAACGTGATGCCGTATCGCACGCACTTAAACGCCCAAAAACGACGTCCCGGTATGCCAAAGATTCTGACCCGCCCATTTTTGAAAGTTTTTGCGGGTTCTTAGGGAGCTTTTTTCAAAAAGCTCCCTAAGCGGGGTTCGGGGCAGAGCCCCGAGAACAATTGGTTCTCGCTTGCTTCATTCCGTCGTCCCGCCCCCTTGGTGTGGTTCGGGGCAGAGCCCCGAGAAAAGCCACTTTGGACGCTGGCGGAATAATTATTTAGGAGGTAGTCGTGAGGCGGTTCGGAGATATTGCGCGGGAGACGCTGAGCAACATCCGGCGGATGGATTTTGCGCTGCTGGCGGCTACTTCGGCGCTGTCGCTGGCGAGCATTCTGACGCTGGCCGGCGGGTATTCGTCATTTGGAGTGAAGCGGATAGTCATGCAGCTCGGCGCGACGTGCGTCGGTCTTGTCTTAATGCTGCTTATCGCGTCGATAGACTATCGCGTGATTGCGCAGAAGCTGGGCGTGGTCATATACGGCGCGTCTCTGCTTTTGCTCGTCGTGACGCTGATATTCGGCACGAGCGAGGGCGAGAATAAGAGCTGGCTCTACCTGCCGCTCATACCGTTCGGCATACAGCCGTCCGAGTTTATAAAAGCGTCGCTGCTGCTGACGTTTTCGTACCATTTGTACCGTGTCCGGACGCAGATAAACCGCCCGCTTGTGCTGCTGACGCTGCTCGCACATATAGGCGGGTACGTCGGGCTGATACTGCTTTCCGGCGACCTTGGCGTGGCGCTGGTCTACCTCGGAATATGCGTCGTCATGCTGTTCTGCGCGGGACTTTCCATGTGGTACTTCGTCGGCGGGGCAGGGGTGTTTGCGCTCGCCGCGCCGCTCGGCTGGAAGCTGCTGCGCGAGGATCAAAAGGCGCGGATACTCGTCGGCTTCAACCCCGATATCGACCCGCTCGGCAAGGGCTATCAGCCGATAAAGAGCCGATCGTCGGTCGCGAACGGCGGTATTTTCGGACGCGGCATGTTCGGCGGGAGCGTTTATAAAACATACGCCGCCTCACATACCGACTTCATTTTCGGCACGTTCTGCGAGAAATTCGGCCTCGTCGGCGCGCTGGCGGTAGTGGGACTGCTCGTGTTCATCGTGCTGCGCGTCGTCAAGCTGGCGCGCTCCTGCCGCGGCGACTGCGGAACCTACATCTGCGCCGGATTTGCCGGAATGATAGTGGTGCAGTCGATTGAAAACATCGGAATGTGCCTCGGCATGCTGCCGGTTGTCGGCATCACACTGCCATATATGAGCTACGGCGGCTCGTCCGTGCTCGCCATATACATCATAACCGGCGTCGTGCAGAGCGTCGCGGTGCATCGCAACCGCTACCATGTGGCAGATAATTATTGAATATTGGGTCATAAAAGGCCTCCCCTGCGAATATATTGCAACAGAAGTCAGCGATATACGCAGGGGAGGTTTTACATATGTTCATTTATTCGGTGCGTGCCGGAACACTCAAATTTGTGGGCGTTATATGCGTGGCGCTAGTGGCGCTGATAACGCTTCTCGCCTTCATGCCGACCATCCGCGGCATTGACAATGCCGGAAATACCAGCGCCGGCGCGGCGGCGTCGGGCAAGCAGAGCATACGCTACGAAAAGGTCAAGAGCGCCGGGGATGTGGCGCAGTTCCTCGCACAGTTCGGCTGGGAGACCAAGGGTCAGCCGGTCGAGGTGCAGGAGGTGACGATACCGTCCGAATTTGACCGCGTCTTCACCAACTACAACGAGCTCCAGAAGCAGCAGGGACTCGACCTGTCGCGCTACCGCCGCAAGAAAGCCACGCGCTACACCATGGAGATCACCAACTACGGCGACTACAACGGAACCGTCTGGGCGAACGTCATAGTGTACCACGGCAAAGTCATCGGCGGCGACGTCTGCTCGGCCGATATGACCGGGTTTATCCACGGCTTTGAGGTGAAATGACAAAAATACCGCGATCAGTTGCGATCGCGGTATTTTTGTTTGTCAGACGGCCTTTTCCATCCTCTCCCTCACCGCCGCGAGGAATTCGATGGTGTTGACGGCGTTGACTTTGTCGCCGGGGGTGACGAGGCCGGTCAGGTCCTTGGTCATGGTACCGGACTCGATGGTGTCGAGGCAGGCGCGCTCGAGTCTGTCGGCAAAGCAGCAGAGCTCGGTAGTGTCGTCCAGCTCGCCGCGCTTGCGCAGGGCGCCCGTCCAGGCAAAAATGGTCGCCATGGGATTTGAAGAGGGCTGCTCGCCTGCGAGGTAGCGGTAATAGTGGCGCGTGATAGTGCCGTGTGCGGCTTCGTATTCGAAGTTGCCGTCGGGCGAGACGAGAACCGAGGTCATCATGGCGAGCGAGCCGAACGCGGTCGAAACCATGTCGCTCATGACGTCGCCGTCGTAGTTCTTGAGTGCCCAGATGAAGCCGCCGCGCGAGCGGATGACGCGCGCGACAGCGTCGTCGATGAGCGTGTAGAAATACGTGATGCCCAGCCGCTCAAACTCGGCGCGGTAGTCGCTGTTGTATATCTCCTCGAATATCAGCTTGAAGGTCTGGTCGTACTTTTTTGAGATGGTGTCCTTGGTCGAGAACCACAAATCCTGCCGAGTGGCTATGGCGTATTTGAAGCAGGAGTGTGCGAAGGCGCGGATGGAGTCGTCCTTGTTGTACATGCCCTGGAGCACGCCCGCACCGTCGAAATCGAATATCGGCTGGCGCGTGACCTCGCCGGTTTCCAACGTGAACACAAGCTCGGCACGCCCGCCCTCGGTCAGCCGCATTTCGCTCGCGCGGTAGACGTCGCCGTAGGCGTGGCGGGCGATGGTGATGGGCTTCTCCCATGTCTTGACGACGGGCTTTATGTTTTTAACGATTATCGGCGCGCGGAAGACGGTTCCGTCGAGTATGGCGCGGATGGTAGCGTTGGGGCTCTTCCACATCTCGTGCAGCTTGTATTCCTCAACGCGCTGTGCGTTGGGCGTTATGGTCGCGCACTTGACGGCGACACCGTATTTTTTTGCCGCGTTCGCCGCGTCGACCGTCACCCTGTCGGCGGTGGCATCGCGGTTGGGGAGCGAAAGGTCGTAATACTCGGTCTTGAGGTCGACGAAGGGAAGAATGAGCTCGTCCTTTATCTGCTGCCAGATGATGCGGGTCATTTCATCGCCGTCCATCTCGACGAGCGGGATTTTCATCTGAATTTTGCTCATTTTGTTTCCTCCAGTTTCTTTTTGCAGTGGTTCATCAGGCAGCCGTCGAGGATTATCTGCTTTTCCTCCTCGGTGAGACCCGAGATGTGTAGCGTCAGCGCCTCGGACGTGCCGTCGGCGTGCAGAAGTGTTGCCGGATAGTCCTCGTCGCCGCGCGCGAGCTTAGCTCTTACGTCGGGAACAAAGACAAAGTCGCCCTCATTTCCGTTAAATCCGACGTTCTCATCTATGGTGAAGGGGAGTATGCCCCAGTTGATGCAGTTGGAACGGTAGCGCTTGGTCGCGTAGGCGTGGCAGATGTTTGCGAGGCCGCCCAGCACCTTCTGACAGGAGGCGGCCTGCTCACGCGCCGAGCCGTCACCGGGGGAGTTGGCGTAGACGCAGGAGCCGGTCTGCGTGGTGCGCAGCAGCGCCGCGGTGTCGCCGACGCGCCTGAGGATGTCCTCGAGCTTCTGCGGGCTTCCGCCCTCGCGGCGCTCGGTCTCGAGCGCCTGCGCCGCCTCCGCACGCCCGACGTACTCGGGAACGCGGCGCGACAGCGTCAGTTTGGAGAGGCGGATGGGGTTGGAGCGATAAGAGGACGACTCGCCCGAGGGGATGAGCTCGTCCGTCGTGGTGACGGGGTCGTGAATGACGGCGGCCAGCTCGACGAGCAGGTTCTCCCCGAGCCCGTACTGCGCGGGCCAGTCGGTGATGTTGGGGCCGAGGACAAGCTCGCACTCGGGCTCGGCCTTGCCGAAGCCGTAATAGACGCGGTGCTC
The DNA here is from genome assembly GCA_934401725.1 of uncultured Eubacteriales bacterium. Lineage (GTDB taxonomy): Bacteria > Bacillota > Clostridia > Oscillospirales > CAG-272 > UMGS1002. The sequence continues at coordinate 13,508 of CAKRSS010000001.1, forward strand.
GTAGGGCGAGCGGTCGAAATGGTATTTGTGTTGCGGCGCGCTGTAATCGATGTCGGTCGCGGGGGTGATGGCGCCGCCCATGAGAGCGGTGGCGGCGATGCTGCGCGCGTCCATGAGCGCGACGCCGGCCAGCTGTCCCTCGCCGGGCTTTGAGCCCTCGCGGTTGGGGAAGTTGCGCGTGGTGTGGCGGATGGACAGACCGTTGTTGGCGGGAACGTCGCCCGCGCCGAAGCAGGGCCCGCAGAAGGAGGGCTTGATGACAGCGCCCGCCTCGAGCAGCCTACCGGTGACGCCGATGCGCGTCAGCTCAAGCGAGACGGGGACGCTGGTCGGGTAGACGGACAGCGAGAAATTGCCGTTTGATGTTCCACCGCCCGAGAGTATCGCGGCGGCCTCGTCGATGCTGTCAAACATGCCGCCCGCACAGCCCGCGATGATGCCCTGATCGGCGTAGACGCGGCCGCCGCGTATCTTTTGACGCAGCTCGAGGTGATGCCCCGGAAACAGCTCGGCGGCGTTCTTTTCGACGGCGGCGAGGATGTCCTCGGCGTTCTCGGTGAACTCGCGGATGGTGAAGGCGTTGGAGGGGTGGAAGGGAAGTGCGATCATGGGCTCGAGCGCCGACAGATCGAGTTCAATCCAGCGGTCGTAGTAGGCGACGTCGGCGGGGCGCAGCTCGCGGTAGTCGCCGGGGCGGCCGTGGATGGCGTAGTATTCCTTTATGGTGTCGTCTGTCTGCCAGATGGAGGACAGGCACTTGGTCTCGGTCGTCATGACGTCGATGCCGTTGCGGAAGTCGGCGGTCAGGCAGGCAAGGCCGGGGCCGGTGAACTCAAGCACGCGGTTCTTGACAAAATCCGAGCCGAATACGGCCTTCACGAGCGCGATGGCCGCGTCATGCGGGCCGACGCCGCGGCGGGGCTTGCCGGTGAGGTAGACCAGCACGACCTCGGGGTAATTTATGTCGTAGGTCGAGCGGAGCAGCTGCTTGACAAGCTCGGGGCCGCCCTCACCGACGCCCATGGTGCCGAGTGCGCCGTAGCGTGTGTGCGAGTCGGAGCCGAGAATCATTTTGCCGCAGCCCGTCAGCTCCTCGCGCGCGTAGGAGTGAATGACGCTCTGATTGGCGGGGACGTATATTCCGCCGTACTTGTGCGCGGCCGAGAGGCCGAAGACGTGGTCGTCCTCATTTATCGTGCCGCCGACGGCGCAGAGCGAGTTGTGGCAGTTGGTGAGCGCGTAGGGGATGGGGAATTCCCTCATGCCCGAGGCGCGCGCCGTCTGTATGATGCCGACGTAGGTTATGTCGTGCGAAACCATGGCGTCAAAGCCTATGCGCAGCTTATTTGCGTCGCCCGAGCGGTTGTGCGCCTGGAGCAGGGAATATGCGATGGTTCCCGTCTTGGCCTTCTCGGCGGGAACTGCGCACTCAGACGTGGGAATGCCCTTTATCAGATATGTTCCGTTTTCGTGCAGTGTTATCATTAATTTGCGTCCTTTCAGGGTATACTTCACATTGAACCCGGCGGATGAGACCTCCGCCGACTGAAAAATACAATATATAATATTGTAACATGCTAACAGGTGAAAGTCAATATATTTGGCCGTAATTTGTGGTCTGTGCGGCTCGCTTTTTGTTGACAAAAGCGGCCGGTAATGATATAATTTTAATGCATCACCGCGCAATGCCCGAGTGGCACACTTGCTTACAGCTTTTCCGTCATATTTCACAAAAATCCTTTGCGAATTTTTGTTTCATCTGACGAAAAATCTGACTGCGCAATTGCACCATCGGAATTACGCGGTGAAGCCTTGAATATTTTCGCCCCGGAGCCTGCCATGAAAAGATATAGCGTTGAATATAAAATGACGTTGCTGCTGCTTGTGCTTGAGCTGTGCGCGGCGCTGGTTTTTACTGCGGCGCTGTGCATGGCTCCGGGCGGCGGCGACGCGCCAGTGTCCGCGGACACGACCCCGCCCGAGATCATCGGCGCGGGTGATATGAAAATTTACGTTGGCGAGTCGCCCGCCTACCGCAAGGGAATAACGCTTGCCGACGACAGCGGTGCCGACGGCGTGACGCTTGAGGTCGACAGCTCGGCTGCTGACATCTCAAAGCCGGGGCGCTACCCCATCACCTACACCGCGACCGACCGTGCGGGTAACTCGTCGAGCGTCACCGTTTACCTCACGGTCGAGACTTACTTCCCGCAGCGTGACGAGCTCAACGCGGCGCTCGACCGCGTCATTTCATCCATCATCACCGCCGATATGAACACCGAGCAGAAGGTTCGCCGGATATACGACTACGTTCAGAACCACATTGCCTTCGTCAACACGTCCGACAAGACCAGCTGGGAGGCCGCGGCCTACCGCGCGCTGTTCGTCACAAACACAGGTGACTGCTTCAGCTTTTTCGCGGCGTCAAAGGCCTTCTTTGAGCGGTTGGGGATAGAGAACCGCGACATTCAGCGCCCTGCCGAGCTGGCCGAAAAAATGCAGCAGACGCATTATTGGAGCCTTGTCAACATCAGCTACGACCCCGCGTCGCCGCGCTGGTACCACTACGATTCCTGCCGCCTGCGCGCGGAGTACAACCACAGCGGCTGTCTTCTGACCGAGCGCCAGACGAATGCCTACAACAAGGTTCGCGAGAACTTTTACGCCTACGACAAGACGGGCTACCCCACTGTCAGCACGACGATAATCACCCCGACCCCCGAGCTTGAGCCTTACTACGATTGAGGAGACACTGCATGGTAACAAATATACTCGAATACCTTGAGAAAACCGTCGCCGAGGTGCCCGACAAGGTCGCCTTCTCGGACGGCACCGACAGCCTGACCTTCGCCGGGCTTTACGCCGCGGCGCGCCGCGGCGGCAGCTATCTGATAGAACAAGGTATCGTGCGTGAGCCCGTCATGGTCATTATGGACAAGCACCCGCGCGAGCTCGCGGCCTTCTTCGCCGTCATATACGCGGGCGGGTTTTATGTGCCTGTCGACGCCGACATGCCTCCGCTCCGCATGGCCGCCATCGCCGAGACGACAGGGCCGCGTTTTGTCATCTGCGACAGCCGCAACAGGGCGAACGCCGAGAAAATTCCGGGCACAACCGTGATCACATATGAAGAACTCACTGCCTGCGAGCCTGACGAAATCGCTCTACGTGATGTCAGAGAGCATCAGCTTGACACCGACCCGATTTACATCGTCTTTACCTCCGGCTCGACCGGCGTGCCTAAGGGCGTGCTCGCCTGCCACCGCTCGGTCATAGATTACACGGAAAATCTGTCCGCAGCTCTGGGGTTCGGGCGCGACAACGTCTTCGGAAATCAGACCCCACTCTACTTCGACGCGCCGCTCAAGGAGATAATGCCCACGCTGAAATTCGGCGCGACGACGTACCTCATTCCGAAGCAGCTGTTCATGTTTCCCGTGCGGCTGGTCGAATATCTCAACGAGCACCGCATAAACGCCGTTTGCTGGGTGGTGTCGGCGCTGACTATGATCTCGGCGCTCGGAACGCTCGATAAGGTGAAGCCCGAGTACCTCACGACGGTCGCCTTCGGCAGTGAGGTGTTCCCCAAAAAGCAGTATGGAATCTGGCGCGCGGCGCTGCCCGACGCCACCTTCTATAACCTCTACGGTCCCACCGAGGCGACGGGCATGTCCTGCTTCTGGCGGGCCGACCGCGAGCTCGGTGAGGACGAGCCCATCCCCGTCGGCCGCCCCTTCCGCAACACGCGCATATACCTCATCGGCGAGGACGGCGCGCCCGTGCGACGCGGCGAGGTCGGCGAGATATACATCGGCGGAAGTTGCGTGACCATGGGGTACTACGCCAACCCCGAGAAGACGGAGCAGGCGTTTGTCGTCAACCCGACGGTGTCGGCGTGGCGCGATATTGTGTATAGGACGGGCGACATGGGGCGGTATAATGAGTATGGCGAGCTTGTGTTCGTTTCGCGGCGTGACTATCAGATAAAGCACATGGGACACCGCATAGAGCTCGGCGAAATTGAGGCCGCGGCCGACCGGCTCGACGGCGTCGCGCGCAGCTGCGCGCTTTACGACAGCGAGCGCCGGCGCATACGTTTGTTTTACATGGGGACGGCTGAGGAGACTCAGCTGTCGTCCTACCTGCGCGACTATCTGCCGCGCTACATGCTTCCGAACGAGATAAAACGGCTCCCGCGCCTGCCGCTCACATCGAACGGCAAGCTCGATCGACGCGCGCTCGAGTCAGAGAATAAATAAGAAAGGCCAACCAAAATGGAAAGACTGATAGAAATACTGAACAGCTTGCACGACGATGTCGATTTCGAGACCGAGACCGGCCTTGTCGACAACGGCGTGCTCGACTCGCTCGACATCGTCACGCTCATAACCGAGATAAACGACGAGTTTGACGTGTCGATACCCGCCGAGGAGATAATCCCCGAAAACTTCAATTCCGCCAAGGCGATAATGGCGCTCATAAACCGGCTCGACGAGGAATAAGCCGTGCTGTTTACCTCGGTTGAATTTCTGATGTTTGCGGCGGCGCTGCTGGTGCTTTACTACGTCGTGCCGCGCAAATGTCAGTGGCCCCTGTTGCTCGCGGCAAGCTACATATTTTATGGCCTTGCCGACGTGAAGTATCTCATCTACATCGCCGTCGTGACGCTGACGTCCTACCTCACGGCGCTGCGGATGGGCGAGATGAGCCGCAATGAGAACGCGTACGTCGAGTCCACGCGGGGGAGCATGTCGAAGGAGGAGCGCAAGGCCTATCGCGCGGCAGAGAAGAAAAAACGCCGTCGCGTTCTCATTCTGGGACTTGTCGCCGGGTTCGGCATACTGGCGGTGATAAAGTACACCGCCTTCGCGGTCGTCAACATCAACTCGGTGCTGCACCTCTTCGGCTCGTCCGGGCTGACAGTGCCGCGCCTGCTGCTGCCGATGGGAATATCCTTCTACACCTTTCAGGCGATGGGATACCTCATCGACGTCTACCGCGGAAAGACTGAGGCCGAGCGCAACCCCGCGAAATACGCGCTGTTTGTCGCCTACTTTCCGCAGCTGATACAGGGCCCTATTTCCCGCTTCGGCGACCTCGCAGGCCAGCTGACCGCACCTCACGCACCGGATGCCGAGGGCATCTGCCGCGGCCTTATCCGGGTGCTGTGGGGCTACTTCAAAAAGCTGGTCGTGGCTGACCGTATGCTCGTCGCCGTCAAGGCGCTGACGGACAAGCCCGAGGAGTACCGCGGCGTCTACGCGTTGCTGCTGATATTATTTTACTCGGTCGAGATATACGCCGACTTCACCGGCGGCATCGACATCACCATCGGCCTCTCCGAGGCGCTCGGCATACGGCTCGCGGAGAACTTCAGACATCCCTTTTTCTCAAAGTCCACAAAGGAATACTGGCGGCGCTGGCATATCACCATGGGAACGTGGTTTTCGGATTATATTTTCTATCCGCTCTCGGTTTCGGCTCCCATGCAGAAGCTGTCCAAATGGGGACGCGCGCACCTCGGCACGGGGCTCGGAAAGCGCCTGCCCGTCTACCTCGCGACGCTTGTCACCTGGTTTCTGACGGGCCTGTGGCACGGCGCGGGCTGGAATTTCATAGTCTGGGGACTGCTCAACGCCGTTATAATTCTCGTCTCGCAGGAGCTGTCACCACTTTATGAGCGGTTTCACGCGGCCGCGCCGCGGCTGTGCGCGTCGGGCGGGTACGGCGTCTTTATGATGGCGCGAACCTTCCTGCTCATGGGAACCGTCCGCGTGCTCGACTGCTATCGCGACGTTCCGTTGACCTTCCGCATGGTGGGCAGCATATTCACAACGCCCAACTGGTCGGCGCTGTTCGACGGCTCGGTCGCCTCTCTCGGACTCGGCGCGGCGGACTACATTCTCGTGGCGCTGTGCTGCGTTTTGATGGTTGCCGTCAGCGCGTACGGCGAGAAAAAGGATTTACGACGCGAGCTCGCAGCGCACCCGGCCGCGTTTTGCGCCGTCGCGGCGACGTTGGTGTTTGTTATCGTGATATTCGGCGCCTGGGGCGTCGGATATGACGCAAACCAGTTTATTTACAACCAATTCTGACCTGAAAGGACATCACAAATATGAAAATTGTACTTGCTACGCGCAACAAAGGCAAGATTCGTGAGTTCGGGGACCTGCTCTCAAGGTATCTCAAAAAGATAGACGTGCTCTCGCTTGACGACATCGGTTTCGATGGTGAGATAGAGGAGAACGGCTCGAGCTTCGAGGAAAACGCCATGATAAAGGCGCGCGCGGCCTCCGATTTTTCGGGGCTTATCGCCGTCGCCGACGACTCAGGGCTGGTGGTCGAGGCGCTGAACGGCGCGCCGGGTATACATTCGGCGCGATATTCCGGCGTCGAGGGGCCCGACCGCGACCGCGCCAACAACGAAAAGCTGCTGCGCGAGCTCGAGGGCGTCAGCGTGCGCGACGCGGCGTTTGTCTGCTGCATCGCCTGCGCGTTTCCTGACAGTATGCCTGCGCGCGATTTTACCGTCTACGGCGCGACGCCGGGCGAGATACTGTGCGCGCCGCGCGGCGAGAACGGGTTCGGCTACGACCCGCTCTTCTGGTACGACGACCTCGGCAAGACCTTCGCCGAGATGACGCCCGAGGAGAAAAACAGCTTAAGCCACAGAGCCCGCGCGACTGTCAAGCTCGCGGAGCGCTTTGCAAACATGATAATAGTCGGAGAGTGAAAAATGACATCCAAAATGACATCAAAACAGAGAGCTTACCTCCGCGGGCTTGCCTCGCGCGAGGACACCATTATGCAGATAGGCAAGGGCGGCATCAGCGAGGCGCTGATTTCCACCGTGTCCGACGCGCTCGAGGCGCGCGAGCTGATAAAGCTGCGGGTTCTTGAGAACAGCGACGAGTCGCCGCGCAGCGCGGCCGAGGCGCTTGCCGCGGCCACGGGAGCCGAGGTGGTGACGGTCATCGGCACCAAGTTCGTGCTCTACCGCCGCTCCGAAAATCACCCGCGCATCGAGCTATGATCGACGGAATTGAGCGCGTCGGCGTCTACGGCGGCACGTTCGCGCCGGTGCACAACGGTCACGTCGCGGCGGCGCGCGCGTTTTACGAGCAGATGAAGCTGGACAGAGTGCTCATCATCCCTGACCGCATCCCGCCGCACAAGTCGATAGACCGCGGCGACGACCCCGAAAAGCGGCTCGAGATGTGCCGGTTGGCGTTCGATTTTGAGGGGGCGTGCGTGTCCGACATCGAGCTGCGCCGCGAGGGCGTCAGCTACACTGTCGACACGCTGCGCGAGCTGAGCAGACCCGGTCGCAAGCTGTTTCTCCTCTGCGGAACCGACATGATGCTGACCTTCGACGAGTGGCACGAGTTCCGCGAGATATTCAGACTTTGCTGCCCTGTGTATATCAGACGCGAAAACGACACATCACTAAATCAAAAGATTATAGCTAAAAACTCGGAGTATTTTCGGAAATACAACGTCGCGTTCCGCAGAATTCTCTCGGATCCCATCGTGATGAACTCGTCGGAAATCCGTGCGGCGGTGCACGAGGGAAGAAGCATTCACGGCATGGTGCCGGATGCGGTCGAGAAGTACATCAAAGAAAACGGGCTTTATGTGTAAATACGGTATTACTGACGCGCGGCTTGACCGCCTGCGCGGGGACGTCGAAGGACGGCTGTCAGCGGCGCGGTTCGGGCACACGCTCGGCGTCGAGCGCGCGGCTGTCTGGGCGGGCGAGAGGCTGTGTCCAGACGACGTGCCGATGCTACGCGCCGCAGCGCTGCTCCACGACGTTACGAAAGAATATTCTTTTGAAAAACAGTTGAAAATCTGCGGCGATTTTGGTATAATATTAAGAGAGGACGAGAAAAATTCCCCCCAGATACTGCACGCGATAACAGCGGCGGCGATTATCCCCTCGGAGTACCCGGAGTTTGACATTCCGGAGCTCGTCGGAGCCGTCCGCTGGCACACGACCGGCCGCGCCGGAATGACGCTGCCGGAGAAAATAATTTTTCTCGCCGACTACATCGAGGACGGCAGAAAATACGATTCCTGCCGCGCTTTGCGCGAGTCGTTTATGCGCGAGCTGTCGGAGGTCTGCGAGGCAGATGCTTCGGTTGCGGCTGCACCTGAGAATACCGCCTCACCCACCGCACGCCGTCTTGCCTGTCTTGACCGCGCCGTGCTCGCCGAGTTGCGCGGAACGCTTCGCTCGCTTGCTGAGCGCAGCCTTCCCGTAAACGCGGACACGCTGAGAGCCGAGGCGTTTGTCTCGGCAGAACTCGGAGAGTGACGCCGCAATACAAATTGCGACAGCGCATCACATATTCATAAAAATCAGTCAACTGCGCCTTTTGGTTTCGCTTTTGAGACACCACGATGGCTTCGGATTACATATCTGCGGCATTGCCGCGACAGAGAGGTGTTTATTGTGATCCGAAAAGAATCCGACCGGCTGACGGTCCTCCCGCTGATATTTGCGGTGCTCGTTATTGTATTCGCGTTTTTTGCAACCTACGCTATGGCGCTCTATTTTGCCAAGGACGACGGTCCCACCGTCGAGGTCGGCAACGGCGACGCGGCGTCGGGAACGGCGCTGCTGACCGCGGGCAAGTCCGATGCGGACGGCAGGTATGTCTTTCTCGCCGCCGGAGAGGATGCCATATCGGGGCTGACCGACGTCATACTGCTGGTGTCCATGGACACCGGGGCGGGGACGGTCAGCATAGTCCAGCTGCCGCGCGACACCTACCTGCGCTACACCGAGCGCACCTACAAAAAGCTCAACGGCGCGTCTCACGCGCTCGGCGGCCTGCGCGGGCTTGCCGAGGTGCTGGAGTCGTCGCTCGGCGTGCATGTGGATTACACGATTGAATTCACGCTCGAGACCTTCTCGCAACTGGTCGACCTCATCGGCGGCGTGCCCATCACCATACCCTGCGACATGGACTACGACGATCCCTCGCAGGAGCTGTATATTCACCTGTCGGCGGGCGAGCATGTGCTCGGCGGGGCGGAGGCGGTGCAGTTTGTTCGCTTCCGGTCGGGGTATGTGCAGGGCGACATCGGCAGAGTCAACGCGCAGAAGCTGTTTATCGCGGCATTGGCACGCCAGGTGACGCAGGGCGTCAGCCCGCTGCGGCTCCCGGCCATCATCGGCGCTGTGATAGGGCAGGTCAGGACGGACATGGGCTTTTCCGAATGTCTGAGCTTTGCCCGCGCTGCAATGAAGCTCGACACCGCCGACATTGTTATGCTCACGCTCCCCGGCCGCGACGCGAGAACGGGCGGCGACAGCGGCGCATGGTATTATATTATGAACAGGGAAGCGACGCGCGAGGTCATGGTGCGCCACTTCGGACTGCCGGAGGACGCCGAACTCGACCCCGGACGGCTGTTCACAAACGATGAATACCCCCATTTCGATAAGATATACGACGCCGGTGACATCACTCCGCGTGAGTACCGGGCTGACGATATAAACCAAAACGGTATAGGCATCGACCTTACCGGAGGATAAAGAAAGGAAGTAAAAAAATGCAAGAGATAATGTCCGATGAAGAATATAAAAAGCTGCCTTCGCTCAAGGACGCTGACCCGCTGACGCTGGCCGAGGCCGTACACGACATACTGTACGACAAGCGCGGCCGCAACATCAAGATACTGAAGGTCGAGAGCCAGACCGTCATCACCGACTACCTTGTGCTGTGCACCGGTACCTCGGGAACGCAGGTTCGCGGACTCGCAGACGAGGTCGAATACAAGACCTCGCTGCGCCACCTGCACCCGACGGGCGTCGAGGGACGCGGCAACAGCTCGTGGATTGCGCTGGATTACGGCACGGTCATGGTTCACATATTCAATCGCGACGCAAGAGATTTCTACAATCTCGATAAGCTCTACGGCACCACCACGGAGATTTCCTCCGACGAGGGCGTCGAGACAAACGAAAATACACAGGAAACGCAGGAAACCGACTCATGAAATACGATTATCTCAGTGTTGAAAAAAAGTGGCAGGACAGATGGGCGGACGCCGGAGTCTTCCACGCGCTTGACGAGAAGGAGGCGGGCGGCAAGCCCAAGTTCTACGCGCTCGTCGAGTTTCCCTATCCGAGCGGAGCGGGAATGCACGTAGGACATATCAAGGCTTATTCCGGCCTTGAGGTTATCTCGCGTATGCGCCGCATGCAGGGCTATAACGTGCTCTTCCCGATGGGCTTTGACGCCTTCGGTCTCCCCACCGAGAACTACGCGATAAAGACCGGCATGCACCCGCGCGCCGTCACCGACAGGAACATAGAAAAGTTTACACAGCAGCTCAAGCGCGTCGGTTACAGCTTTGACTGGCGGCGCGTCATCGACACGACCGAGGAGGACTATTACCGCTGGACACAGTGGATATTCCTCAAAATGTTCGAGGCCGGCCTCGCTTTCCGCGACACCGCGCTGGTCAACTACTGCCCGAGTTGCAAGGTCGTGCTCTCGAACGAGGACTCGCAGGGCGGAAAGTGCGATATCTGCCACAGCGACGTCGTGCAGAAGTCCAAGGACGTCTGGTATCTGCGCATAACCAAGTACGCGGACCGCCTGCTCGAGGGGCTCAAGGACGTCGACTATCTTCCCAACATAAAGCAGCAGCAGATCAACTGGATCGGCAAGTCGGAGGGCGCGTTTGTCAACTTCGGCATATCCGGTAAGGAGGACAAGCTGCGCATCTATACCACCCGTCCCGACACGCTGTTCGGCGTGACCTTCATGGTCATGGCGCCCGAGCACCCGCTCATCGACAAGTATGCCGACAACATCGCCAACATGGCCGAGGTCAAGGCATACCGCGCCGAGTGCGCCAAGAAGACAGAGTTCGAGCGCACGCAGCTGGTCAAGGACAAGACCGGCGTCCGTCTTGACGGGCTGTCCGCCGTCAACCCGCTGACCGGCAAGGAGATACCCATCTACATCGCCGACTACGTCATGATGGGCTACGGAACCGGCGCAATCATGGCCGTTCCCGCGCACGACGAGCGCGACTGGACGTTCGCGCGCAAGTTCGGAATCGACGTCGTCGAGGTCATCAAGGGCGGCGATATTGAGAAGGAGGCCTACACCGGCGACGGCGAGATGGTAAACTCCGGCTTCCTCAACGGCTACACAAACAAGAAGGATTCCATCCGCCGCGCAGTCGAGGAGCTTGAGCGCCTCGGTGTCGGAGAGGGCGGAGTCCAGTATAAAATGAAGGACTGGGCCTTCAACCGCCAGCGCTATTGGGGAGAGCCGATACCCATCGTGCACTGCCCGAAGTGCGGCATGGTGCCCGTCCCATACGAGGAATTGCCGCTGAAGCTGCCCGAGATGAAGGAGTTCGCTCCGGGGCAGAACGGCGAATCGCCGCTGGCGAGAATCGACTCGTTCGTGCACTGCAAGTGTCCGAAGTGCGGAGGCGACGCCCGCCGCGAGACCGACACTATGCCGCAGTGGGCGGGCTCGTCCTGGTACTTTTTGCGCTACGTCGACCCGCACAACAATAAGTGCCTTGCCGACTACGACAAGCTGAAGTACTGGATGCCCGTCGACTGGTACAACGGCGGCATGGAGCACGTCACCCGCCACATGATTTACTCGCGCTTCTGGCATAAGTTCCTCTATGACATCGGCGTTGTGCCGACCGAGGAGCCCTATGCCAAGCGTACCGCGCAGGGGCTGATTCTCGGCCCTGACGGCGAGAAAATGTCAAAGTCCAAGGGCAACGTGGTCGACCCGAACAGCGTCATCGACGCCTACGGAGCCGACGTGCTGAGAACCTACGTCCTCTTCATGGGCGACTATTCGGCCGCCGCGCCGTGGTCGGAGAGCAGCGTCAAGGGCTGCAAGCGCTTCCTTGAGCGCGTCGCCGACCTGCCGTCCATGGTGAGGGGAACCGGCGCGACACAAGCGCTCGACTCGTCCTTCCACAAGACGGTCAAGAAGGTGACGGACGATTACAACAACCTCAAGTTCAACACCGCCATCGCGGCGCTCATGGGACTGCTCAACGAGATTATGGCCTGCGGTCAGCTCACTCGCGACGAGCTCGTGACCTTTATCAAGCTGCTCTCGCCCGTCGCCCCGCACCTCTGCGAGGAAATCAACGAGGGACTTGGCAACAAGACGCTGCTCGCCGTCTCGCCGTGGCCGGAATACGACGACAACAAGACCGTCGACGCGACCATCGAGGTGGCAGTTCAGTTCAACGGCAAGCTGCGCGGAACCGTCATGCTTCCCAAGGACTGCCCGCCTGCCGAGGCCATCGCCGCAGCGCACGCCGACGAGAAGGTCGCCGCCATGCTCGAGGGCAAGACCATCGTCAAGGAAATCGCGGTTCCCAACCGTATAATCAATTTCGTCGTTCGCTGACATGAGGCGCCACCGCGCGACACACGAATTGCGCGGTGGTGCCATAAAATGCCCGAGCGAGTTAATTTATTTCCACCGGAACGAATTTTTGAAAAAATTCTATTGACAAGCGGCGGAGATTGATGTATAATACTAAAGTAAATTTGTCGAGAAGCTCAAAGCTCTGACTGCAACCGGAGGGAGGGAAAAAGAATGGCAGAAGTTAAGCTGAAGGAAGGCGAAACCCTTGATAGCGCTCTCCGTCGCTTTAAGCGTCAGGTTGCCCGCACGGGTGTCCTTGCCGAGCTCCGTAAGAGAGAGCACTATGAAAAGCCCAGTGTAAAGCGCAAGAAAAAGTCCGAAGCGGCCAGAAAGCGTAAGTACAAATAATCCATTAGTGTGCAAGCCCTATGGGATTGCGGTTGAGGCGGTATCACAGCTCAGGCTGTCGTGCCGCCTTTTCTGTTTTGCCACGTGGGCTGAGACAACGCGGGCGGGTTTAAAAAACATGGGCACGGAGTGCCCATGTAAAAAAGTTGATTTGAAAGCGCGGTGCACCGCGCTTTTTTGTCTGCCCTACCGCTGCGCCGCGGCGAGCGGCGCGTCCGAGATTTCGACGGACGAGATAATATCGCGCATTTTGTCGGCGGAGGCCATAAGCGCCTCACGTTCATTGTCGCTCAGCGGCAGCTCGAGCACGCGCCGGACGCCCTCGCGCCCGACGATGCAGGGAAGTCCGAGACAGACGTCGCGAAGCCCGTACTCGCCCTGAAGCAGCGACGAGACCGGCAGTATCGAGTCCTCGTCGTGCATGACGGCGTTGACAATGCGCCGCACCGCCTCGGCAATGGCGTAGTAGGTCGCGCCCTTGGCCTCGATTATCTCGTAGGCCGAGTTTTTGACCTGCTCGTACATGCTGTTCAGACGCTCCATGCCGCAGTTGAGGCAGTTGTCGCGGCAGAAATCCGTCAGCGGAATGCCGGAAACCGTGGCCGAGCTCCAGACGGCAAGCTCGCTGTCGCCGTGCTCGCCTATGATAAATGAGTGAATGTTGCGGCTATCCACGCCGAGGTACTCCCCGGCCATGTACTTCAGCCGCGCGGTGTCGAGTACCGTGCCCGAGCCTATGACGCGCTGCGCCGGGTAGCCCGACAGCTTCAGCGTCGCGTAGGTGAGGATGTCGACGGGGTTGGTCACGACGAGAAGTATGGCGTCGGTTGTGTAGCGCACGATGTTCTGTACAATCGACCCGAATATGCGGACGTTGGCGCGGACAAGGTCTGTCCTCGACTGGCCGGGACGCTGGTTTGCGCCGGCCGTGATGATTATCATCGAAGCGCCTGCGACGTCGGGATAGTCGCCCGCGAAAATGTTCATGGGCGCGACGAAGGGCATGCCGTGGTTGAGGTCGGCGGCCTCACCCTCCGCCTTTTTGCGGTTGACGTCGATGAGGACTATTTCCGAGAAGGTGCGGTCGAGCATGAGCGAGTATGCGGTCGTGGCTCCGACGTTGCCACAGCCGATAATGACGCACCTGCGCATGTCGGTTTGGATGTTGTTCATTTTTTGTTTTTTACTCCGGAATAAAAATAAGCAGGGAGGCGGCGTGTGCCGCTTTCCTGCTTATATTTTGTCCGCCGGCGCTGAAAATTACACGCCGAGCAGCAGCAATATCTGTCCTATCGGATAGAACCACCAGATGAGCCCGCGCAGCTTTTCCGACCTTATATCGCACACTTTATCCATCACGATAAAGTAGTCCGAGGCGAGAAAGCTGAGCACGCCTACCGCCGAGACGATGGCCATCCCGCGCGCCGAGCAGGCGTACGAATAGACCGTCGCGCAGTTGCCTGTAATCACAAGGAGATAAATCATGCTCAAAAAGAACATGCTTTTTATCTCCACGTTGCGTGCGAGCACGATTATGAGCGTTGCCAAAATCATGACAACGTAGCATATGAACGCCGCCAGAACGCCGACGTTGAGGTAGGCGTAGCCCGCGTCATATATGCTGTAGCCAAAAGCGATTATGTAGACTATGTGCGCTCCCGTGAACACCAGTGCACCGGGGATGAAGCCGCGGAAGGGCAGCGATTTTGTGATGGGCTTGAAGTCCATGAGTATGATGTCGCCGAGCGAGGAGAATATCATGGCGACCGCGGCGAGCAGACGCGGCAGGGAGGGCGAGTATATGGCCAGCGCGCAGGCGTAAATGCTCATGAGCGTCGTGAGCACCAGCCTGCCGGGCAGACCGAACCAACGAAAAAATCTGTTCATAGTACGGGCCTTTCAAAAAGTTTGATTTGCGGGGTGATGTGGTTTGCGCTATGGATTTTTGCGGGACGTTCTCAGTTCTGCGCCCAGCCGCGCGTGCGGTCGACGGCCTTGTGCCAGCCGGACATGCGCCGCAGGCGCTCGTCCTCAGCCATGCCGGGCTCGAAGCGGCGCTCGACCTGCCACTGACGCGCAATCTCCTCCGTCGAGCCGAAGACGCCGACGGCAAGACCCGCGAGGTTGGCCGCGCCGAGCGCGGTCGTCTCAATGCAGGCGGGACGGATTATGGGCAGGCCGGACACGTCCGCCTGGAAGGAGAGCAGCAGATTGTTGGCGCAGGCGCCGCCGTCGACGCGCAGGGCGGTCAGGCTGACGCCGGCCTCGCGCTGCATGAGCTCTAGCACGTCGACGGTCTGGTAGGCCATCGACTCGAGCACCGCGCGCACGACGTGCGCGCGTCCCGTTGCGCGGGTGAGACCGAGCAGCGCGCCGCGGGCGTAGGGGTCCCAATAGGGTGCGCCGAGTCCGACAAAGGCGGGGACGAAGTAGACGCCCTCCGAGTCGGGGATGGACGCCGCAACGCGCTCGCTCTCGGCCGCACCGGCGATGAGTCCGAGTCCGTCGCGCAGCCACTGGACGGCCGCGCCGCATATGAAGACCGACCCCTCAAGCGCGTAGCAGGTTTTGCCGCCCATGCTCCAGGCGATGGAGGTCAGCAGACCGTTCTCGGAAAATACGGGCGTGTCGCCGGTGTTCATAAGCATGAAACCGCCGGTGCCGTATGTATTTTTGACCTCGCCGGGCTCGAAGCAGCACTGCCCGAACAGCGCGGCCTGCTGGTCGCCCGCGACGCCCGCAATGGCGACGCTGCCGCCGAGCAGCGTCGGGTCAGTATATCCGAAGAGGCCGGACGAGGGCAGCACCTGCGGCATGAGCGACTCCGGAATGCCGAAAAGCTCAAGAAGCTCGCTGTCCCACCGTCCCGCGCGTATGTTGAACAGCATCGTCCGCGACGCGTTGGACGGGTCGGTCGCGTGGACGCGGCCGCCGGTGAGGTTGTAGATGAGCCATGTGTCGACCGTTCCGAACATGAGCTCACCGCGCTCGGCGCGCTCGCGCGCGCCGGGGACGTTGTCCAGTATCCATTTTATTTTGGTGGCCGAGAAATATGAATCGATTATAAGCCCCGTCTTGCTACGGATTTTATTGGTCAGACCCGCGGCCTTGAGGCTGTCGCAGTAGTCGGCGGTGCGGCGGCACTGCCAGACGATGGCGTTGTAGACCGGCTCGCCCGTGGTGCGGTTCCAGATCATGGTCGTCTCGCGCTGATTTGTGATGCCGATGGCGGCGATGTCAGCAGCGGCGAGCCCCGCGCGCGCGACGGCCTCGCGCATGACGGAAAGCTGCGAGTCCCATATCTCACGGGGATTGTGCTCGACCCAGCCGGGGGCGGGGAAGTAGTTCGGAAATTCGCGCTGCGATACGGCGACTATTTGCTCGCGGTCGTTGAAAATAATGCACCGCGAGCTTGTTGTGCCCTGATCGAGGGCCATTAAATATTTTGACATACTGTGCCTCTTGAGGGGATATATTTTTGCTGCCGCGGAGCCGGGGGTAAATGCGTGCAGCTGTCAGACGGCAGGCCTTACATGTGTATTATAACACATCTTTGCCATTTGAGCAATAGCATTTTAGTATGTTTTTTATCAAAATTTCCAGTGACATTACAAACCCGGACGTTATCCGGCGCGGGAGCGCCGCGGCGGACCCGGCCATTTCGCTGACCTCCCTCATGTGCGCAGGGAGGATGCTGTCGTAAAAGCTGTCGGCAAGCGTGAGGACGGCGCGACAGGTCTCGCAGAGGTGGTCGAGCGACGGAATTTCGGGCGAGGTCGGCGGAAGTGAGGCACGCTTTCCGACGATGTCGTCGCAGACGGCGGTGAGCCCGGCCGACGCGCGCGGATGGGTGGCCTCGTAAAGCCGCACAAGGTAGCGCTGCCGCTCGAGCGGACGCTCCTCAGCGCGGAGCGAGCCCTCGCTGTCGGCGAGTCGGCGGGTGAGGGCGAGGACGTCCTCAAGCTCCTCGCGCAGCCGCCGTACGGCCTCGGACGCGCGGCGGAGAAGGGGACTTTCCATGTGGTTGTTCATAGAGCTCTCCTGTTGACGACTCAAAAAGGCAGCCCGGAAGCTGCCTTTTTGTTGCGTCATTTTATTTCGACGTTAACTCTTTTGCCGCAGGTGTTGCCGGCGGCCTTCATGACGGTGCGGATAGCCTTGGCAATCTTGCCGTGGCGGCCGATAACCATGCCCATGTCGTCAGCGGCTACGCTGAGGGTGAGGTCGACGGTATTCTCGTCCGGGTCGTCCTGAAGAACTGTGACCTCGTCAGGATTATCGACGATAGCCCTGGCAATGTCATACAAGGTCTGCTTGAGATCCAGCATCTGAAACCTCCCCATCAGGGTCAGTCAATAATGCCTGACTTCTTGAGCAGAGAACGAACGGTCTCGGTGGGCTGTGCGCCGTTACCCAGCCACTTCTTGGCCTTCTCAGCGTCGATCTTGACCTCTGCGGGCTCGGTCATGGGGTTGTAGGTGCCGATCTCCTCGATGAATCTGCCGTTACGGGGAGAACGCTCGTCTGCGATAATGACGCGGTAGAAGGGGTTCTTCTTTGCGCCGATTCTTCTGAGCCTGATTTTGACTGCCATTTTGATTTTCCTCCGAAAATGTTGTATATATTTTATTTATAAAAATCCGCAATTATCAGAACGGAATTTTCATCTTGCCTTTGCCGAATTTGCCTATTTTGCCGCCTGCAAACTGCTTCATCAGCTTCTTGATCTGGTCGAACTGCTTGAGCAGCTTGTTCACTTCCTCAACCGACGTTCCGCTGCCTGCAGCGATACGCTTTTTGCGCGAGCCGCCGATTATCTCGGGGCGCATACGCTCCTCGGGCGTCATGGAACGGATGATTGCTTCCTGATGCGCCATGGCCTTCTCGTCAATCTTGGCGTCCTTGAGCGCGCCGGGCTTTACGCCGGGCATCATCCCTGCCAGCTGCTCGAGACTGCCCATATTTTTGAGCTGTGCGAACTGGTCGAGGTAGTCGTCAAGCGTGAAGGTCTGCTGACGTATCTTCTGCTCGAGCTCGGCCGCCTTTTTCTCGTCGTATGCCGACTCGGCCTTCTCGATAAGCGACAGCACGTCGCCCATGCCGAGAATCCGTGAGGCCATACGGTCGGGGTAGAAGGGCTCGATGGCGTCCAGCTTTTCGCCGGTACCTATGAACTTTATCGGCTTGCCCGTGACGTAGCGGACGGAAAGTGCCGCGCCGCCGCGCGTGTCGCCGTCGAGCTTGGTGAGTATAACGCCGGTGATGTCGAGCTGCTCGTTGAAGGTTTCCGCAACGTTGACAGCGTCCTGACCTGTCATTGCGTCGACGGTCAGAAGAATTTCGGTCGGATTTGTTTTTTCTTTTATGCTGCGAAGCTCCGCCATCAGCTCCTCGTCGATGTGCAGTCGGCCTGCCGTGTCGATGAAGACCATGTCGTAGCCCTTTTGCCTGGCGTATTCGACGCCCTCCGTCGCGATTTTGACGGGGGAGACCTTGTCGCCGAGCGTAAAGACGGGAATGTCCAGCTTTTCGCCGACAATCTCGAGCTGCTTTATAGCCGCGGGACGGTAAATGTCGCAGGCGACTAGCAGCGGACGCTTGCCCTGCTTTTTGTACATGCCTGCGAGCTTGCCCGCGTGCGTGGTTTTACCCGCGCCCTGAAGACCCACCATCATGACGACTGTGGGCGGCATTGGGGCGATGGTCAGCTTGCTCTGGGTTTTACCCATGATGTTTGTCAGCTCTTCGTTGACTATCTTGACCACCTGCTGACCCGGCAGCAGAGATTCAAGTACCTCGGCGCCGACCGCGCGCTCCGAGACGGTCTTGACAAACTCACGAACCACCTTGAAGTTTACGTCTGCCTCCAGCAGTGCCAGCTTTATCTCACGCATCCCGGCCTTGATGTCGGCTTCGGTCAGCTTTCCCTTGCTACGGAATTTTTTGAAGGCAGCATTCAGCTTATCGCCTAAACTTTCGAACATTGTGTGCCTCCTCTGCTAAACTATTGCCGCAAGATGCTCCAGTTCCTTCCGCAGCTCCTCAGGGAGCTCAAGCGGAGACGCCAGCGAGCCTATACGGTCGACCGAGTCGCGCACCTCGCCGAAGCGGCGGGCAAGCCCCAGCTTCTCCTCATAGAAGAGCAGCTCCGACTCAGCCTTTTTGATAATGTCCCTGACGCCCTGACGCGAGATGCCTATAATGTCGGAAATCTCCGACAGCGACAGATCCTCATTATAGTACATGCCGAGGACACCGCGCTTGCGTTCACTCAGAATCTCGCCGTAGAAATCAAGGAGATAGCCTATGCTCATGTTCTTCTCAAACATATCCGCGTCCCATAAAAAAACTGTGTAAAGCAAATTGCTTTACACAGTATAACACACATGCATGTGTTTGTCAAGAGTTTTTTTAAATTTCTTCGCTGTCCTCGACGGGGTTGACCAGCACCGTCAGCTTGGTGACGCGCATGTCGTCCATCTCGGACACCACGACGAACAGGTTCTCGTATGTGAACGTGTCCCCGACGTGAGGGTCAGCGTTGAGCATTTCGACCGCCCAGCCTCCGACTGTGGAGTATTCGCACTCGATGTCCTTGCGGTGGAACTCGATCTCGGAGAAGAAATCGTCGATGTTCATGTCGCCGTTGACCTCGTAGGTGTTGTCGCCGGTCTTGGTTATCATGTTGACTATGACGTCGCTCTCGTCCCAGATGTCGCCGACCAGCTCCTCGAGAATGTCCTCCATTGTGACGATACCGAGCGTGCCGCCGAACTCGTCGATGACTACGGCGATGTGCGTCTTTTTCTCACGCAGGACGCCCATAGCGGCAGGCAGGCGCATGGTTTTGTGGATGAAGCAGGCGGGGATAAGCAGGTCGCGCAGCGGCTTTTTGTCCTCGTCGACGGCGTTCTTGTAGTAGTGGTTGAGGTAGAGAATGCCGATTATGTTGTCGATGGAGTCCTCGTAGACGGGAATACGCGAGAAATGCGAATCCTCGATTATGGCGGCGATGTCCTCGTCGGTGTCGTCGATGTCGATGGAAACCATGTCGATACGGGGAGTCATTATCTCCTCGACGGTGGTGTCGTGGAACTCAAGCGTGGACTGAAGCAGCTCGCTCTTGTCCTCGTCGATGACGCCTTCCTCCTCGACTGTCTCGATGATGGAGGAAAGATCCTCCTCGGTGACGGTCGGCTCGTCGTCGGACTTGTCCTTGCCCCAGATTTTGCGAAGCAGGTTGACAATCAGCATGACGATGAATACGACGGGGTAGAGAATGAAGGTCAGTATTCTGACAGGGTAGGCGACCCAGCGGACCACGCGGTCGGCGTGCTGCTTTGCGAGTATCTTGGGGACGATCTCACCGAAGATGAGGATTATCGTCGTCATGATGACGGTTGCGATAGCAGAGGCCACCGAGTTTGCGCTCTCGCCGACGCCCAGCGCGGTGAGAAGCTGGATGATGATTATCGTCGTGACGGACGACGCCGCGATGTTGGCGAGGTTGTTGCCGATAAGTATGGCGGACAGCGCTGTTGTGAAGTTTTCGCTTATTTTGTAAGCCATAGCGGCGGTTTTACTGCCGCCCTCTGCGCTCTTTTTGAGACGCATTTTGTTCGAGGCGTTGAAGGAAATCTCCGAGCCCGAGAAAAATGCGGACAGAATGAGCATCAGAATTATTATCAGATACGGCCACATATCACTTTACCTCCTTCTCCGGCGCGTTGCCGGGCTGAGGCACGGTGTGGCACACCGAATCGGTATCAAGTTTGATTATCACGTTGTCTATCTTGCCATCCTCAACGTCCTCCACCGTGACCTCAAGATTCTGGTAGCGGAAGGAGTCCTCTTCCTCGGGAAAGTGCCCGAGTGTGTTGATGACCCAGGATATGACGGGCATCTCGGCAAGCGTTTTGTCGGAGCAGGTGAGTCCCATGCGGGAGAACACGTCGCCGACAAGCAGGTGAGTGTTGACAGTAAAGCGGTTTCCGCCCATCTTGACGAAGTCGTTGTCGACGACGTCGTCCTCATCCCAGATTTCGCCGACAAGCTCCTCGAGGAAGTCCTCAATGGTCACGATACCGACCGTGTGATCGGCCTCGTCGGTGACGACCGCAAGATATATCTTCTTCTGGCGCATGACCGAGAGAAGGTCGTCTATCTTGGCGTTGTCGCGGACGAAGAAGGTCTCGGTCAGCATGGAGCGCAGGTTCACATTGTGATCCTTGAGGTATTCCTTAAGGAAGCTGCGGATCTGGAGCACGCCGATTATCTCGTCCGGGTTGCCGTCGTAAACGGGAAGGCGGGAATGGTTGTAGTTCTGAATTTCTTTGACGATTTCATCATTTGACATACTGATGTCAACGGCGCAGATGTCGCTGCGAACCGTCATTACATCGGCGGCGGTGGTGCCGGAGAAGTCAAGCGCGCTCTTGAACAGGTCGCTCTGCTCCTCGTCCATGACGCCCTCCTCCTCGATGGTGTCAATGATGTCGTACAGCTCCTCCTCTGTGATGGAGGGAGCCTTTTCGGTCTTGAACAGCTTGGAGACCGAGTTGCTTATCAGAGAGAAGAATGCCACAAGCGGTGTCGATATCTTCATGAGGACACGCAGCGAGCTTGCGCAGGCCATGGACATTGTGTCGCTGCGGTCGTTTGCAAACGCCTTGGGAATCATCTCACTGAAGAGGAAGACTATCATTGTGGTTATCACAGTGCACAGGATGGAGACCTTTGAGTCGTTGATATTCCAGATTCCGGCGACGAACGCCGTTGCAACGGACGCTGCCGCGATGTGCGTGATGTTGTTTCCGATAAGCAGTGTGGTGATGGCCCGCTCGAAGTTATGGTCTATGTAGAGAGCTTTTTTTGCTTTTACGTCGCCGTCCTCTGCGCGGGTCTTGAGTCTGATCTTGTTGAGCGCGGAGTAGGAGCTTTCGCACCCTGCAAAATACGCGCCGAAGACCACCATGAGAATAAAAACGGTTAATTGTAACCAACTACCGTCGTCCATTAAACGGATCAGCTCCTTTTCGAAATGTATTGATTTTATTATTATATACGATAGTAGCAAATTTGTCAATAGTCACGGACAATGTTTTTATTCAACCTGACTATTTGCCGCAATCCGATTGACTTAACGCATAAAACGTGATATAATTAGTATGGATAAAAATTGGCAGAGGTGCGCTTTGATAATACTTGGAGTTGACCCCGGACTGGCGATCGTCGGCTGGGGCGTCATAGAATACAGCAATAATCGTTTCAGAACAATAGATTACGGCTCAGTCCAGACCCCTGCGGGTATGCCGACAGAGCGGCGGCTTGTCGAGATACACCGCGGTATGCGTGAGCTCATAGTTCGCTACAAGCCGGAATGTATGGCTGTCGAGGAACTGTTCTTCAATACAAATATCACCACCGGCATATGCGTCAGTCAGGCGCGCGGCGTCATTCTCCTGAGCGCAGCCGAGGTCGGGGTGGAGATAGCCGAGTACACGCCGCTTCAGGTCAAGCAGGCTGTGGTCGGGTACGGCCGGGCGGAAAAGCACCAGGTCATCACCATGGTGACTCGCTTGCTCGGGCTGCGCGAGCCGCCGAAGCCAGACGACACGGCAGACGCGCTCGCCATCGCGATATGCCACGCCCACTGCGGCGGCTCGAGCATAGCGCAGTACTACAACAAATCACTCTGAACGGAAGGTCTTTTAGCATGTGGATAGCAGATAAATGGAAGGATTACGAGCTGACCGACGCATCTGAGGGCGAGCGGCTCGAGAGATGGGGGAGGTACGTTTTGATACGTCCCGACCCGCAGATAATATGGATAAACGACCGCAAGGGCTCCGAATGGGGGCACGCCGACGGAGTCTATCGCCGCTCGTCTGGCGGTGGCGGCGCGTGGGTCAGGAACCGCCTGCCCGAGGAGTGGAAGGTCGGATATGGCAGCCTTACGTTTTTGCTCAAGCCCATGGGCTTCAAGCACACGGGGCTTTTTCCCGAGCAGGCCGTCAACTGGGACTGGTTCTCGGAGCTGATAAGAAACGCCGGGCGGCCGATAAAGCTGCTCAACCTGTTCGCCTACACCGGTGGCGCGACCGTCGCGGCGGCAGCTGCCGGGGCGTCCGTTTGCCACGTTGACGCGGCCAAGGGAATGGTGGCGCAGGCCAGGCAGAACGCCGCGCTGAGCGGCCTCGCCGACGCGCCGATACGCTATATCGTCGACGACTGCGTCAAGTTCACCGAGCGTGAGATACGCCGCGGCAACAAATACGACGCTGTCATAATGGATCCGCCGTCCTACGGCCGGGGGCCGTCTGGCGAGGTGTGGAAGATAGAGGACAATATCGACCGCCTCGTCTCGCTGTGCGCCCAGGTGCTGAGCGAGAGGCCGCTGTTTTTCCTGATAAACAGCTACACGACCGGTCTCTCGCCGCTGACCATGAAGTATATACTGGATATGCGCATAACGTCGCGCTACGGCGGCGACAGCCGCGCCGAGGAGCTGGCGCTTCCCGTGCGCGCAACAGGCGGGGCGCTGCCCTGCGGTGCGTCGGCACGCTGGCAGGCGTGAGCGAGCCAAAGTTCCGGCAGGCGTTAGTGTGTCAAAGCCCCGGCTGGCGTGAGCGAGTCGGTGCTGCCCGGTGGAGTCGTTTTCCGCGTTGCGGAAGCGCCGACGCCGCTGTGCGCGGAACCACAATATTGATTAAGGAAACCATCAGATGAGTGAAAGCTTTATAAAGGCCACGGGTGTCCGCTGTCTCTACAAGGACGAAAACGGGCATGAGGCCGTGGCGCTGGATAATATTAATCTTGAGATACAGCGCGGCGAGTACATTGCCATAATCGGGCGCAACGGCTCGGGCAAGTCGACGCTGGCCAAGCTGTTTAACATGATACTCGACCCCGCAGAGGGTAAAATAGAGGTCGACGGCGTCGACATAACCTCGCCCGACCTCGACGACGCAACCATTCTCGACGTCCGCCGCAAGATAGGCATGGTGTTCCAGAATCCGGACAACCAGCTTGTCGCGACCATTGTCGAGGAGGACGTGGCGTTCGGCCCCGAAAACCTCGGCGTGCCGACAGACGAGCTGCGCCGCCGCGTCGACGACGCGCTTGCCACAGTCGGAATGACCGAGTACGCGCACCACGAGCCGCATAGGCTGTCTGGCGGCCAGAAGCAGCGGGTCGCCATCGCGGGCGTGCTCGCCATGAAGCCGGACTGCATCATTCTCGATGAGTCGACGGCCATGCTCGACCCACGCGGACGCTCCGAGGTCATGGACACCGTCGAGCGGCTCAACCGCGAGGAGGGTATAACTGTCATAATGATAACGCATTATATGAACGAGGCAGTCCGCGCCGGGCGCGTGATAATGCTCGACAACGGTCACCTCGTCAAGGACGCGACGCCGCGCGAGATATTCTCCGATCCTGCGCTGCTGCGCCGTTACGGGCTCGATGTTCCGCAGTCCGTGGCGCTGGTGGAGCAGTTGCGCCGTGCGGGCGTCAGAATCGAGGGCGAACCCGTGACGCCGGACGAATGTGCCGCCGCCATAGCTGCGGCGCTGCGCCGTAAAGCCGGCAGAGAGGGGCGGAGCGGAAAATGACAAAGCTGAGTCTTGAAAACATTTCGTATGTGTACAGCGCGGGCACGCCGTATGAGAAGCACGCGCTGGAGAATGTGAATATTGAAATTCCGTCCGGCGCGATAACCGGGGTGATCGGGCACACGGGCTCGGGCAAGTCGACGCTTATGCAGCTGCTCAACGGTCTCGAGAAGCCGACGTCCGGCCGGGTACTGCTTGACGGCGTCGATATATGGGAGCAGCCCAAGAAAATTTCCGAGGTTCGCTTCCGCGTGGGGCTGGTTATGCAGTACCCCGAGTATCAGCTGTTCGAGGAGACGGTCGAGAAGGACATAGCCTTCGGCCCGCGCAACATGAAGCTGAGTGACGACGAGGTCGCGGGGCGCGTCGCCGAGGCGGCGGGCTTTGTGGGGCTCTCGCCGGAGCTGATGAAAAAGTCGCCGTTTGACCTGTCGGGCGGCGAGAAACGCCGCGCGGCCATCGCCGGAGTCATGGCGATGACGCCCGAGGTGCTGGTTCTCGACGAACCTGCGGCGGGACTTGACCCCGTCGGTCGCTCGACCATATTCGACGCGGTCGAGCGCTACCGCGCGAGCACGGGCGCTACGGTGCTTATCGTCAGCCACAGCATGGAGGACATGGCGCGCATATGCAGCAATATGATAGTGCTGTCCGAGGGGCATGTCATAATGAGCGGAGATACCGAGTCGGTGTTCGGCCGCGCGGAGGAACTTACAGCCTGCGGGCTTGACATCCCCGAGATCTCAAAGCTCATGCTGAAGCTCCGTGATTCCGGCATCCCGGTGTCGGATATACCTCATTCCGTTGAGGGCGCATTTGAAATTCTCAGGAAAGAATTCGCATCATGAATAATATAACTCTGGGGCAGTATTATCCCGCGAAGTCGCTGATACACAGTCTCGACGCGCGGGTGAAGGTGGTGCTTGCCATCCTTTATATTGTGTGCTCCTTCCTTTGCAAAAACGTTGTAAGCTACGCGGTTCTGCTCGCGTCGGCTATCATACTTATAATAATTTCGCGCATACCGCTGCGCATGATATTCCGTTCGCTTCGTCCGGTGCTGTTTATACTGCTGTTCACAGTGGTCATCAACGTGCTGTGGACGCGCGGTGAGCGGCTGCTGCTCGAGTGGTGGATTATAAAAATCTACTACGAGGGCATCATGAACTCGGTGTTCATCGGCGTGCGCATCGTCGTGCTGATAATCGGCTCGAGCGTCTTCATGACCTACACCACCACGCCCATAGAGCTCACTGACGCGCTCGAGAGCCTGCTCTCGCCGCTCAAGGTGTTCCATGCGCCGGTGCACGAGTTCGCCATGATGGTGACTATCGCGCTACGCTTCATCCCGATACTCTCCGAGGAGACGACCAAAATAATGCAGGCGCAGAAGGCGCGCGGTGCTGATTTCACATCCGGCGGCCTTATCCAGCGAGCCAAGGCGCTTATCCCGGTGCTGATTCCGCTGTTCGTCTCGGCGTTCCGTCGTGCGGACGAGCTGGCGACGGCCATGGAGTGCCGCTGCTACCACGGCGGCGACGGACGCACGCGGCTGCACGTCCCGCACTGCCGGGGTCGCGACTTTGTGATGATATTTGTTATAGTCGCGCTCGGAGTCGGACTTGTTGTGCTCAATCGGCTCGGCATAGGATATACTATATCGTAAGGAAATGCTAAAATGAAGCTGTTTTTGAAGATCAGCTACCTCGGAACCGCATACAGCGGCTACCAGACGCAGAAAAACGGCCTCGGCATCCAGCAGGTGATAGGCGAGGCAACCGCGCGCCTGTTCGGTGTCCGTTGTGACATCTGCGGGTGCAGCCGCACGGACCGCGGAGTGCACGCCCGTGAGTTCTGCCTTACCGTGTGCGAGCACGGGCGGGATGAGCTCGTCACCACCGTCCCTGACGACGGCATACTCCGCGCGCTCAATACCTATCTGCCGCCGGATATTGCAGTCACATATGTCGATTGGCGGCCGCAGAACTTTCACGCACGGTACAGCGTGACAGGAAAACAGTATCTCTATCGCATATATGACTCGCCCGTCCGCTCGCCCTTCGTGGAGGGCAGGGCGCTGCACTACCCCCGCCGCATAGACGACGAAAAGCTCACCGCTATGCAGCGCGCGGCAGCTTTTATCGTCGGAAAACACGACTTTGCCAGCTTCATGGCGTCCGGATCCGACGTCACGGATTGCGAAAGAACCGTCACGCGCGCCGAGCTTGTTCGGGATGGTGACATGCTGAACTTTTACATCGCAGCGGACGGATTTCTTTACAACATGGTTCGCATAATAGTCGGGACGCTACTCGAGGTCGCCGAGGGCAAGCGCGCGCCGGACAGTATTCCGGAGCTCATCGCCTCCCGCGACCGCCGGAACGCCGGCCGTACCGCCCCCGCCTGCGGACTGTATCTCGACAAGGTCTTTTATTAACCTGAACTAACGTTTTTACCAAACTTCATTCCAACCCGCATACTTCTAAATCCATTATTGCCCCCGCTTCAAAAGTTTTGCGGGTTCTCAGGGGGCTTTTCCAAAAGCCCCCTGAGCGGGGGCCGGGGCAGCGCCCCAGAAACTATCAAGGAGGACAAAACCGATGCTTGTTCGCGATCTTAAGAGCCGGATTGTGTCCTCGTTTGCGCCTCGCGAGGGCGAGGGCTACTATGGCGGCGTCGAAAGACGGTACCGGGCGGCGGGGATAGTCATAGCCGTCGCGCTGGTTATATTTGTGCTGGCGTCGCTCATATTCGGCTTCAGAGAATTCACGTATCAGAATATATATTACTTTTTCAAAGACTTTGACACCGTCATCTCGGCCGACCGCTATCCCGTCGACGCGATAAACTACGGCTCCGGCGAGGGGCGCAGCTATGCCGCGTTCAAGGGTGGGATCGCCGTCGCCGACAGGTACAGCGTGTCTGTCTGCTCGTCGGGCGGGCGGAGAACGGCTGAGTTCAACGTCGGCTATTACAGCCCGCAGCTGCGCGCCTCGGAAAAGTACCTGCTTATCTATGAGTCGGGCGGCGCGTTTTCCGTCTGTAACTCGTTCATCCGGCTCTACTCGGAGACGCTTCCCGGCGGGATATACGCAGCTGAAATCAACGCCGCCGGTGAGGTGCTCGTGCATACGGGCGACAGCCGCTACCGCGCGGTGCTCTACCTTTACGACAGCGGCTTTTCACGCGCTGCGGCGTACTATATCAGCGACTATGTGACCGCCACAGCCCTCAGCGCGGACGGTAAATATATACTCGCGGCGACGGTCGACGCCGCGTCCGGCAACTATGTCTCGGCGCTTCGCGTCTATCGCAGAGGTGAGACCGAGCCCCGAACCATCCTCACCACCAACGGCGAGATGATAATGAAGTGCGGCGCGTTTTTCGACGGCTTCTACGCGCTTACCGACCGCGGCGTGTACGTCGTCGGCGCGAACGGAAATGTCCGCTCGCATACGGCGCTTGCCGACGGCCGCGGGTTCGTCTCGTGCGAGGCGAGCGAGAAGTGCCTCGCGGCACTGTCTCGCGACGGCGACGGGTATCAGCTGGTCTACGTTCCCTCGCAGGGAGAGGGCATGTCGGTGCGGCTCGATGCGGTGCCGCTGGCGCTCGGCGTCTCGGGGCGGCAGGCGTATGTCCTTTTCGACGGAGCCGTGGCGAGGTATGATTTCGACAGTGGAAACGTCGATTTTGTCGAGTGCACGCCCGGCGCGCTCGACATGGTGGTCACAGCGTCACGGCGTGTGCTTGTCTGCTACGCGACGCGTGCGGTTTATTCTGAATTTGCGGAGGTGACAAAATGAATTTTTTGCTTGACGGACTGCTGCTTGCGATAGTTATCACCACAATCGTGGTATACTACAACCGCGGCTTTATCAAAGCCGTTCTGGGCTTTGGAAAAACGCTGCTGTCGTTTATCTGCGCGGCGATTTTCGGCCCCGTGCTCGGCGGGGTGCTGGCGTCCCACTTCTTCGACGGTAAGCTGACCGAAACGGTCTACAATACGCTCTATAACCTCTGCGCCGAGGGCGGCGCGCTCGACATTTCGCGTCTTGCGGAAGGTCTGCCCGAGTCGCTGCGCATGCTGGCAACACAGTGCGGCGCGGACGTTGATTCCATCATCGCCTCGGGCGCAGGCTCGGCTGACGTTGAGGCTCGCCTCGCGGAGATAGCGCAGGGAATAGCGCTGCCCATCTCGGCCGTAATATCAAAGCTGGTCGGCTATGTGCTGGTGTTCATCGCGGCGTATCTCATACTGCTGCTCGTCTCCTTTATACTCGAGGGCGTGGCGGAGCTGCCGGTCATACGCGTGTTCAATCACCTGCTCGGGCTGCTGCTCGGCTTTGTGTGCGCAATAATTTTTGCTTTCATATTTATATTTGTAGCCCGCGCGGTGCTGTACTTCGTCATTGCTGCGGGAGACCCCAACCAGGCGGCGGACATCGTCGAGAGTACGGTGCTGTTCAAGTATTTCTGCCGGGTTGGCGGAATAAAAATGTGGTAAGTCGGACGCCGACGTGCCGCAGATATTTTTCAGAAGGATAACGGTAAATTAAAATATGGTAATGTGTTCAAGATGTAAAAAACGGGTCGCGGCTGTGTTCGTGACCAAAATGGAGAACGGGGAGAAGGTCTCGGAGGGCCTTTGCCTGCGCTGCGCCAAGGAGCTGGGACTGCCTGTCGACAACATGCTCGGCGACATAATGGGTAAGCTGGGCGTCACCCCGGATCAGCTCGAGAATATGGAGGACGACGTTATGGACCTGCTCAAGGGCGGCGACGTCCTGCCCTCTGACATCGACGACAGTGAAGACGGCGGCGCGCCCGCGATAGATTTTCCCAAGCTGTTCCGCGAGAGCGGGCTCATCCCCGACAAGGAGAAGAGCGGCGAGGAGACCCGTGGCAATCAAAAGGATTCCGCACCCAAAAAGAAAAAACGTAAGTTCCTCGACACCTACTGCCGCAACCTCACCGCGCTTGCCGCGGAGGGCAAGCTCGATAAAATTGTCGGGCGCGAGCGGGAGCTGGAGCGCGTGATACAGATACTCTGCCGCCGCCAGAAGAACAATCCCTGCCTCATCGGCGAGCCGGGCGTCGGCAAAACCGCGATTGCGGAGGCGCTGTCGACCCGCATAGCCAACCGCGACGTGCCCTATAAGCTGCGCGGTAAGGAGGTCTATCTCGTCGACCTGACGGCGCTGGTCGCAGGCACGCAGTTCCGCGGGCAGTTCGAGTCGCGCGTGCTGGGACTGCTCGGCGAGGTTCGCGACGCGGGGAACATTATACTGTTCATAGACGAGGTTCATAACATAGTTGGCGCAGGCGACGCCGAGGGCAGCATGAACGCCGCCAACATGCTCAAGCCCGCGCTCTCGCGCGGCGAGGTGCAGGTCATAGGCGCAACCACGCTGACCGAGTACCGCAAGTATATCGAAAAGGATACCGCTCTCGAGCGCCGCTTCCAACCGGTGACGGTCAACGAGCCGTCGGTCGCCGACACGGTGAACATGCTGAAGGGCATAAAGCACTACTATGAGGACTTCCACATGGTGCACATTCCGGACGATATGCTCGAGCGCACCGTGCGCATGTCAGAACGCTATATCACCGACCGCTACCTGCCCGATAAGGCCATCGACCTGCTCGACGAGGCAGCGTCGGCACTCTCACTCGGCAGCGCGGCACTCAACGAGTCCTACGTCCTGCGCGACAGGATGCTCGAGCTCAAGACGCAGCGCGAGTCGCTTGAGAATCAGCAGTCCGAGGCGGGCGAGGCCGACGAGCGCAGATTCGAGCAGATAGCCAAAATAAAAGAGGAAGAAATCAAGCTTGCCGACTCAATGAAGCAGAACGAGGCGCTGTGCCAGGCGGTTACGCTCGGCGAGGATGACCTCGCCCGCGTCATCGAGGTCTGGACGGGCATCCCCGCCGCTTCGATAACAGAGAATGAGTACGAGCGCATAGATAAGCTGGCCGCGCGTCTGAAAACGCACATAATCGGCCAGGACGAGGCCGTCGACACGGTAGCACGCGCGATAAAACGTAACCGTGCGGGCGTGTCGTATAAGCGCAAGCCGGAGTCGTTTATATTCGCGGGCCCGACGGGCGTCGGTAAGACGGAGCTTGTCAAAACGCTCGCTGCAGACCTTTTCGACTCGCCCGAGACGCTCATCAGGCTCGACATGTCGGAGTTTATGGAAAAACACTCGGTCTCGCGCATTATCGGGTCGCCTCCCGGCTACGTCGGCTACGACGAGGCGGGTCAGCTGACCGAAAAGATACGCCGCCGTCCCTACTCGGTCATACTGTTTGACGAGATAGAGAAGGCGCATCCCGACGTGCTCAACATTCTGCTTCAGATACTCGACGACGGGCGCATCACCGACGCGCACGGCAAGACCGTCAACTTCGAGAACACCGTCCTCGTTATGACGACGAACGCGGGCTCCGACAGCGGCTCGGCGGCCGTCGGCTTCTCCGACGACGCCGCGGCGGCGGGCAAGTCCAAGACGGAGAAGGCGCTCTCCACCTTCCTGCGCCCCGAGTTCATCAACCGCGTCGACGAGATAATCACCTTCAGTCAGCTAACGGAGGCCGATTTCGAAAAGATCGCCGTCATTATGCTCGATCAGCTTGCCGAGGCGCTTCGCGAGAAGGGAATAACGCTCACCTACAAGCCCGAGGCGGTGTCAGTCATCGCGCACGAGTCCTACTCGGCAAAATACGGCGCGCGCAACATGCGCCGCTATATCCAGACGCACGTTGAGGATAAGCTCGCCGAGCTTATAATCGCGGATTACAGCCACAGCTGCACGCAGGCGCTCGTCTCGGCAAAGGACGGGCAGATCAGCGTCGCATGTATGTGACGCGCCGCGAGCAGACGTCAATTGTAAATTTTTTGTGAACAATTTATTTTGCTGTTGCGCGGGAGCGCAGACAGTGGTATAATTGACGACGTGTGGTGTTAACTTCATTGATGATGTTAGCGCACACGTAAATACACACACATGGGTCTTAGCGTTGTCGGTGCCGTGCAAGCGGTCAAGCCGCCCTATCCTATGTGGTGGAAAAAACCGAAGGAGGACATTTCAAAATGTCAGTTATCTCTATCAAGCAGCTGCTTGAAGCCGGTGTTCATTTCGGACACCACACCAGAAGATGGAACCCCAAGATGGCAGAGTACATCTTCACCGAAAGAAACGGTATCTACATCATCGACCTGCAGAAGACCGTTAAGAAGTTTGAGGAAGCCTACATGTTCGTCAGAGAACTCTCTGCAAACGGCGGCACTCTGCTGTTCGTCGGTACCAAGAAGCAGGCTGCTGACGCCATCAAGGAAGAGGCTACCCGCTGCGGTATGTACTACGTCAACGTAAGATGGCCGGGCGGAATGCTCACCAACTTCAAGACCATCCGCCGCTCCATCAGCCGTCTCGACAACCTCATTGCAATGCAGTCTGACGGTACTTTCGATCAGCTTCCCAAGAAGGAAGTCACCGCAAAGCAGAAGCAGATCTTCAACCTTGAGAAGAACTACAGCGGTATCAAGAACATGGAGAAGCTGCCTGATGCCGTGTTTATCGTTGACCCCAAGAAGGAGAGAAACGCCGTTCTTGAGGCTAAGAAGCTGGGTATCCCGGTTATCGCTATCGTTGATACCAACTGCGATCCTGACGATGCCGATTACATCATCCCCGGTAACGATGACGCTATCCGCGCTATCCGCCTGATCTCCGCTACTCTTGCTGACGCCGTCATCGAGGGCAAGCAGGGCGAGCAGGTCGCTCCCGAGGCTCCTGCCGCTGAGGCCGAGGCTCCCGCCGCAGACGCTGAGTAATTGACAAATATATCGAAAGGAATTTAATACAATGGCTAATATAACCGCAAAGGACGTTTCCGAGCTCCGCGCCAAGACCGGTCTTGGCATGATGGACTGCAAGAAGGCTCTTGTTGAGGCCGAGGGCGACGTCGAGAAGGCTGTCAAGATTCTTCGCGAGAAGGGCCTTGCTACCGCCGCTAAGAAGGAAAGCAGAATTGCCGCCGAGGGTGTCGTCGACATCATGACCGAGGGCAATGTTACCGCTATGATCGAGGTCAACTCCGAGACCGACTTCGTCGCTAAGAACGCAAACTTCAAGGAGTTCGTCCGCGGACTTCTTTCCACCATCATCGCCGGCAAGCCCGCCGATATGGACGCTTTCATGAAGATGCCATACAACGGCACCGGCATGACCGTCGAGGCTGCTCTTGTCGACAAGATCGCCGTTATCGGTGAGAAGATTTCCATCCGCCGCTTTGTTATCGTTGAGGGCGTGGTTTCCACCTATATCCACGGCATGGGTACCACCGGTGTTATCGTCAAGTTCGACGTTGACGACGCTGTCGCAGCTAACCCCGAGTTTGCTGCTGCTGCTAAGAACATCGCACTTCAGATCGCCGCAGGCTCTCCTCCCGCTTACGTGACCAAGGAGGACGTTCCCGCTTCCGTTATCGAGGAAGAGAAGGCTATCATCAAGACTCAGATGGCCAACGACCCCAAGATGGCAGGCAAGCCCGAGAAGGTTCTCGACGGCATCGTCATGGGCAAGCTGGGCAACTTCTACAAGTCCAACTGCCTCGTTGAGCAACCCTACGTCAAGGACGACAAGCTGACCGTCGGCCAGTACCTCAAGGCTTCCGCTAAGGAGCTGGGCGGCAAGTTCGACGTTGTCGACTTCAAGATCTTTGAGAAGGGCGAGGGCATCCAGAAGCGCGAGGACAACTTTGCTGAAGAGATTGCAAAGCTCACCGGCAAGCAGTAATCGGATTTTATTGTCTGAATATAACCCCGGCAGGACATGCGTCCGGCCGGGGTTTTGAAATACACTGAAAAACGCTGAAAAGCATCGGAAAATACCGAAAAACACCGAAAAACGGAGGAAATATGAGGATAGATAAGCTGTTGTCCGCCTGCGGCGCTGCCAGCCGGAGCGAGGCGGGACGTGCCGCGAGAGCCGGACGAATTACCGTGAACGGCGTCGCGGTGCGCGACGCTTCGACGAACGTCGACCCCATGCGCGACACAGTCTGCCTTGACGGCGTGCGGATGGAGTATTGCGAGTTTGTCTACGTCATGCTCAACAAGCCCGAGGGCTACGTCAGCGCGACGGAGGACGGCCGCGACCCGACCGTGCTCGAGCTTTTGCCCGAGCTCAGCCACCGCACGGGGCTGTTCCCCTGCGGCAGGCTTGACAAGAACACCGTCGGGCTGATGCTCATTACCGACGACGGCGCGCTCGGTCATCGCCTGCTCTCGCCGCGTCGGCACGTTGAGAAGACCTACCGCTTCGCCTGCCGCGCCGAGGTCAGCGACGAGGATCGGGCGGCGCTCGAGAACGGCCTGCGCCTGGCCGACGGCTACGTCACAAAGCCGGCCACGCTCACGCTCGATCCCGGTCGCATGAGCGGCACAATTACGCTGCACGAGGGCAAATATCACCAGATAAAGCGCATGTTCGGAGCGGTCAATGACAACCGCATCGTCGCGCTCGAGCGCGTTAGCTTTGGCCCGCTCACGCTTGACCCCGCGCTCGGCCGCGGCGATTGGCGCTATCTGACCGAGGACGAAATCTCGCGGCTGCGAAGCTCGTGAGTCACCAAATTTCGAGACGAGGCAGGGAACATCGTCCGGGAGTGCCCGCGCCCTGCTCTCCGCACCCCGCGCCCCGCGTCGCAGCGGGGCAATTTTTGTCGCCCGAATGCGGTCGGAATGCGCGTAAGAGAGCAAACTTGTCCTTTACATGACAAAAGAAATGTGGTATAATTACATGGTACAATTATAATGTAATGTTTTTCGCAGGAGGCTGCATTTGTTACCGGGTAAATTTGTTCTGAAAAGTGAATATTCGCCCACCGGCGATCAGCCGGAGGCCATCGAAAAGCTGATTGAGGGCGTTCGCATGGGCGACCATATGCAGACGCTGCTCGGCGTCACCGGCTCGGGCAAGACGTTCACTATGGCCAACGTCATTGCCGCCGTCAACCGCCCGACACTGGTGCTGGCGCACAACAAGACGCTGGCGGCGCAGCTTTGCTCGGAGTTCCGCGAGTTCTTTCCGGACAACGCCGTCGAGTATTTTGTCTCGTATTACGACTACTATCAGCCCGAGGCCTACATCCCCGGCAAGGACATGTACATCGAAAAGGACGCGCTGATAAACGACGAAATCGACCGTCTGCGCCACAGCGCCACCTCAGCGCTGTTCGAGCGGCGGGACGTCATAATCGTCGCGAGCGTGTCCTGCATATATTCGCTCGGTGACCCGAATGAGTATAAAAGCCTGGTGCTGGCGCTGCGTCCCGGCATGAAGATGAGCCGCGAGTGGCTAATCTCGAAGCTCGTATCCATCAGCTACGACCGCAACGACGTCAATTTCGTCCGTGACAAGTTCCGCGTGCGGGGCGACACAGTCGAGATATTCCCGGCGTCGAACGGCGATAAGGCGCTGCGCGTCGAGTTCTTCGGTGACGAGATCGAGCGCGTGTCCGAGATCAACGTCGTGACGGGCGAGATGGTGCGCCAGCTGAGCTACGCCGCCGTCTACCCCGCGACGCACTACGCCGTGTCGGACGAAAAGCGCGAGGCCGCGCTGTCCGAAATTGAGGCGGAAATGCGCGAACGGGTGGCTTATTTCCAGTCGGAAAACAAGCTGCTCGAGGCTCAGCGGATAGAGGAGCGCGTCAAATACGACCTCGAAATGCTGCGCGAGATTGGCTTCTGCTCGGGCGTTGAGAACTATTCGCGCGTGCTGTCCGGTCGCGAGCCGGGCTCGACGCCCTACACGCTGCTCGATTACTTCCCGGACGATTTTCTTATGTTCGTCGACGAGTCGCACGTGACGCTGCCGCAGGTTCGCGGCATGAGCGGCGGCGACACGGCGCGCAAAAAGAATCTGATAGACTTCGGCTTCCGTCTGCCGTCGGCCTACGACAACCGCCCGCTTTACTTCGACGAGTTCGAGTCCAAGATAAATCAGGCGATATTCGTCAGCGCGACACCGGGCGATTACGAAAAACAGCACTCCGAGCAGGTCGTCGAGCAGATTATCCGCCCGACAGGACTGCTTGATCCCGAGGTTGAGGTCCGTCCCGTCGAGGGGCAGGTCGACGACCTCATGGGCGAGATACGAAAGCGCACCGCGCTCGGCGAGCGCGTGCTCGTCACGACGCTGACCAAGAAAATGGCAGAGGATCTGACGGATTATTTCGAGTCCAACGGCATCCGCGTGCGGTATATCCACTTCAACGTCGACACCATCGAGCGCATGGAGATAATCCGAGACTTGCGGCTGGGCGTGTTTGACGTGCTGGTCGGCATCAACCTTCTGCGCGAGGGACTTGACATTCCCGAGGTGTCGCTCGTCGCCATACTCGACGCCGACAAGGAGGGCTTTCTGCGCGCTGAGACGTCGCTTATCCAGACGATAGGCCGCGCGGCGCGAAACGCGCACGGCAAGGTCATAATGTACGCCGACCATATGACGGGCTCCATGGAGCGCGCCATATTTGAGACCCGCCGCCGCCGCGGCATACAGTCAAAGTACAACGAGGAGCACGGCATAGTGCCGCAGACCATAATCAAGGGCGTGCGCGATATAATCGACATCGGCGCGTCGCCCGACGGCGGAAAGAAGCACGACGGACACTCAAAGAAGCAGGACAAGCAGATGAGCGCACGCGACCGCGAGGCGCTTATCGAGCGGCTGACCCGCGAGATGAAGGAGGCCTCACGGCGTCTTGAATTCGAGCAGGCGGCCTATATCCGCGACAGAATCAAGGAACTGAAACAAAATAAATAACGAGGGATACAACATGGACATTATTGCTGCATTGGCACAGGAATTCAAGCTCGACCGCGGGCAGGTCGAGCGCACGGTCGGGCTCATTGACGAGGGCAACACCATTCCGTTTATTGCCCGTTACCGCAAGGAGGTCACAGGCTCGCTTGACGACACCGTTCTGCGCGACCTTGACGACCGCCTGACCTACCTGCGCAACATCGAGAAGCGCAAGGAGGAGGTCAAGGGGCTTATCGACGCGCAGGGCAAGCTGACCGACGAGCTTATCGCCGCCATCGACGCGGCCAAGACCATAACCGAGGTGGACGACATTTACCGTCCCTACCGTCCCAAGCGTAAGACGCGCGCTTCCGTCGCGCGCGAGCGCGGACTGGAGCCGCTGGCCGAGCTCATCATGGCGCAGCAGCCGTCCTACGACCCGCCGCTGACGACTGTCGCGGAGGGCTACGTCGACGAGGAGAAGGGAGTCGCAAGTGCCGACGCGGCGCTCGCCGGCGCTATGGACATCATAGCCGAGGACGTCTCGGACAACGCCGACTTCCGCAAGACCATCCGTTCGCTCACGTGGGACGACGGCGTGCTCTGCTCGACAGGCAGCGGCGACTCGGTCTACACGCAGTATTACGAGTACGCCGAGAAGCTCAAGAAGATTCCCGGCCACCGCATCCTCGCTATCAACCGCGGCGAGAAGGAGGAGTTCCTCAAGGTGACGCTGACCGCGCCGCGCGAGCTGATACTCAAATATCTCGGTCACAAGCTGGTGAGCGAGCCGTCCTCGCCCGCCGTGACCTACATCCGCGCCGCCATTGAGGACGGCTACGACCGCCTCATTGCGCCGAGTGTCGAGCGCGAGATACGCAACGACATGTTCGACAGCGCGAGCGAGGGTGCTATCAAGCTGTTCTCGGTCAATCTTCACAACCTGCTCATGCAGTCGCCGCTCAAGGGCAAGACGGTGCTCGGCTTCGACCCCGGCTACCGTACCGGCTGCAAGCTGGCCGTTGTCGACAAGACGGGCAAGGTGCTTGACACGGCTGTCATTTACCCCACCAAACCACAAGAGCGCATCGAGGAGAGCGGCCGCGTTGTGACGCGCCTCATCCGCAAGTACGGCGTGAATGTCATTGCCATCGGCAACGGCACGGCCTCCAAGGAGAGCGAGATTTTCATCGCGAACCTGCTCAAGTCCATCCCCGAGGACGTCAAATACGTCATGGTCAGCGAGGCGGGGGCGTCGGTCTACTCGGCGTCCAAGCTCGGTGCGGACGAGTTCCCGGATTTCGACGTGACTCAGCGCTCGGCTGTTTCCATCGCGCGCCGCCTTCAGGACCCGCTCGCGGAGCTGGTCAAGATCGACCCCAAGTCGATAGGCGTGGGGCAGTATCAGCACGACATGAAGCCGGCGCGGCTTGACGACGCGCTGACCGGCGTAGTTGAGGACTGCGTCAACGCGGTCGGAATCGACCTGAACACTGCGTCGCACTCGCTGCTGGCCTACATTTCCGGTATAAACGCGACCTGCGCCAAGAACATAGTCAAGTATCGCGAGGAGAACGGCGAGTTCACCAGTCGCGCGCAGATACTCAAGGTGCCCAAGATCGGCGCGAAGGCGTTCGAGCAGTGCGCGGGCTTTCTCCGCGTGCCCGGCAGCTCCGAAATACTCGACAACACCGGCGTTCACCCCGAGTCCTACGCGGCGGCGCGCGGACTGCTCGAGATGTTCGGTTACAGCGAGCAGGATGTCAAAGACGGCAAGCTGACGCTGCTTTCCGAGAAGGTGAAAATCAAGGGTACGGCCAAGGTTGCGGAGAAGCTCGGCGTCGGCGAGCCGACGCTTGTGGACATTATCGGCGAGCTCGAGAAGCCCGGCCGCGACGTGCGTGACAGTCTGCCGCCTCCCGAGTTGCGCGACGACATTCTCGACATGAGCGACCTCAAGGAGGGCATGATTCTCAAGGGAACCGTCCGCAACGTTATCGATTTCGGTGCGTTCGTCGACATCGGCGTGCATCAGGACGGACTCGTACACGTCTCGCAGCTGTCCGAGCGCTTCGTGAAGCACCCCTCCGAGGTCGTTTCGGTCGGCGACGTAGTGAACGTCAAAGTCCTCGGAGTCGACATGCATAAAAAGAAAATCTCCCTG
Source organism: uncultured Eubacteriales bacterium (assembly GCA_934401725.1). Lineage (GTDB taxonomy): Bacteria > Bacillota > Clostridia > Oscillospirales > CAG-272 > UMGS1002. The sequence goes on from CAKRSS010000001.1 coordinate 51,888, forward strand.
TCAATGAAGGGCGTAAAGCAGAACTGAGGTTTTTCGGGGCGCTGCCCCGAACCTCGCTCAGGGGACGCGTCTCGGGGCGCTGCCCCGAACCCCACCAAGGGGGCTTTTTGAAAAAAGCCCCCTTGGATCCCGCAAAAACTTTTAAAAAAGGGCGTGTCAGAGTCTGAGGGACGCCGGGATGGGTGGTTTTCGGGCGTCCCAATGACTTTAACTCGCCCAAATTTGTGAAAGTTTCGTCCGCCTTTGGGGCGGCGGCACGGATCCAACGCCGTGTGGCGTTGGCCGCCGCCCGCAGGCGGCGGAATCCCCTTTACTGTCTTAATATATTAAGAAAAGCGCGACTGCAAAGTGTTCGTCATGACCGCAAAATACGTGCTGTTGTGTGCAAGTTGCACAAATATAAAGCGTAAAGTTTGGGCGATTGACATCTTTCAATTTCACTCATTTTTTGGTACAATATATGTTGTTAAAAAACATGTGTCCCGGGAGTGCCGCGCGGCGGTTCCGGTTCAAATTCAAGGAGGAATATTTTTAATGGCAAGTTTGTCTTTCAAGCACATCTATAAGAAGTATCCCGGCGGCGTTACTGCCGTCTCTGACTTCAACCTCGAGGTCAAGGATAAGGAGTTCCTGGTTCTGGTCGGTCCTTCCGGTTGCGGTAAGACCACCACACTGCGTATGATCGCAGGTCTGGAGGAGATCACCGAGGGTGAGCTGTTCATCGGCGACCAGCTGGTCAACGACGTCGCTCCTAAGGACAGAAAGATCGCGATGGTGTTCCAGAACTACGCTCTGTACCCCCACATGTCCGTTTTCGAGAACATGTCCTTCGGCCTTAAGCTGAACAAGACTCCTAAGGAAGAGATCAAGCGCCGCGTTGAGGAAGCTGCCCGTATACTTGATATTACCCACCTGCTCGACAGAAAGCCGAAGGCTCTGTCCGGTGGTCAGAAGCAGCGTGTTGCGCTGGGTCGTGCTATCGTCCGTAACCCTAAGGTCTTCCTTTTGGACGAGCCTCTTTCCAACCTTGACGCTAAGCTCCGTGCCGCAATGAGAACCGAGCTTACCAAGCTGCACCAGAGAGTCGGTACCACCTTCGTATACGTTACTCACGACCAGGTCGAGGCTATGACCATGGCTACGCGTATCGTCGTTATGAAGGACGGTCTGATTCAGCAGGTCGACACTCCTCAGAACCTCTACGACTATCCCTGCAACATTTTCGTCGCAGGCTTCATAGGCACTCCTCAGATGAACTTCATCACCGGTACGCTGGAGAAGAAGGGCGAGGATGTTTACTTCAACTTCGAGAACAACTCCATCAAGCTGCCCGCAGAGAAGGCCAACAACCCCGCGCTGAAGGATTACATCGGCCAGGAAGTTGTTATGGGTATCCGTCCTGAGTGCATTCACGACGAGCCCGTGCACGTTGCAACCCTCACCGACAGCGTTGTCGAGACCTACGTTGACGTTACCGAGCTTATGGGTGCTGAGATTTACCTCTACATCACCATCGGCGAGACTAACCTCATCGCCCGCGTCTCCTCTCGCTCCACCTCCCGTGCAGGCGATACCATCAAGGTCGCGTTCGACACCTCGAGACTCCACATTTTCGATAAGGATACCGAGCGCTGCATCGTTCACTAATCGAATAGCAAAAAGCCGGAGGACGCCAAGCGGCGTCCTCCGGCTTTTGACGTGCCGCTATTGACAAAAAGCGAAAATAGTCTTATAATATAGTGGAGTACATGAAAGGTACGGTTTTTGTTGATGCCCGAAATTAATGAAAAGGAGTACAGAGGCACGCTTATCCGCATAGGCGGAAGTATGCTCATGCTTGTGGCGCTGCTCAACGCGCTGACGCTGCTTTGGCGGCTTGTCGGCGGCGTACTCGAGCAGGCGCTGGACTACGAAAGCTACTATATCGTCAATCAGCTGCTCTATGCGCTGGTGTATGCGGCGTCGTTCCTGATTCCGGCGGCGTTTTTCTATCAGATAAGCCGCCGAAAAAACACTCAGCCGGTGCTGACGCAGGTCAGACTGGACCGCCAGTTCCCGCTGATGGCCGTCGCGGCCATCGCACTGATACTCGGTTCGGCGATTCTCAATTCGTATCTTATGAATCTGGTGCACTTCTCCGAATTCATGGACGCCTATGTGGTCGACGACCCGATGGACACCAATTATAAGCTGGTGCTCTCGATACTGACGACCGCTATCATTCCCGGCTTTGTCGAGGAGATGCTGTTCCGCGGCGTGATTCTGACCAACCTTTTGCCCTACGGCAAGGCTCCGGCTGTCCTCATCAGTGCCGTGCTGTTCGGCCTTATGCACCAGAACCCGGCGCAGATGTTCTACGCGACAATGGCCGGCGTTGTGCTTGGGCTGGTTTACGTCCGCACACGCTCGATTTGGGGCGGGGTGCTGATACATTTCATGAATAACCTGTTCAGCGTTTTTGAGAGTCTGATGTTTGACCGGCTTGATGCCGCCGTGGCGTCGCGGATATGTACCTACGTCGAGGGCGTGCTGTTTGCCGCAGGAGTGGTATGTGCCGTGATACTTGTCTGCACCAAAAAAAAGCGCGTCCGCGACTTTTCGGCGAGCGGCTTTGGCACGGTTATGGAGCCTGACGAAAATTACGTCGAGCGTCCGCTCTCCCGTGGGCGCGCGGTGCGTCAGTTCTTCAATCCGACGGTGACGATTTTTATGATAATTTCCTGTCTCGAGATGGCGTACTATATAATTATTGCGCTCAGAATGTGGGCGTCGCAGCAGCTATGACGCGGGACGAGAAGTTCATGTCGGCGGCGCTTGAGCAGGCGCGGCTGGCGGCGGAGTGCGGCGAGGTCCCGGTCGGGGCGGTGGTCGTTTACCGCGACGAGATAATCGCCGCCGCACACAACACGCGCGAGACCGACAGGTGCGCGACCTCGCACGCCGAGCTTCGCGCGATGGAGCAGGCCTGCCGCGTCCGCGGCGGCTGGCGGCTGTTTGACTGCGAGCTGTTTGTGACGCTCGAGCCGTGCGCCATGTGCGCCGGGGCGGCCGTCAACGCGAGAGTCGACCGCGTGGTCTACGGCGCGTCGGATCTGCGCTTCGGCGCGCTCGGTAGCGCCTTTGACCTCATGACGGTGGGGCTTAACCACAAATACGAGGTCGTCCCCGGCGTGCTCGGGGATGAGTGCCGGGCGCTGCTTCAGGAGTTTTTCAGAGCGCGGCGCGGCGCGGGCGCAAAAACAGAACCGAAATAACAACGGGTGTATTGCTTTCGACGGCAGTGACACCCGTTTTTAGGCTCCACCGCGCGATTTCGATGGTGCCTTTATTAATTTGACGCAAATGTATTGAAAATTAAGCGATTTTATTGTAAAATGATAAGAGCGACAAGGAGGTGTTACAACCTTTCATGCAGATAACCGAACTGAGAATCGACGACCGCAGCAAGCTGTGCGCCGTCAGAACAAATAAATTCAAGCGCAACAGCCTGTTTTTGACCCGCGTGCTTGACATCGCCCCCGAAACAACGCCGTGCGACGTTATACTTTGCCGGGTTTTGGGGCGTAAGACGGCGGACTACCCCTCGAGCGCAGCACTCAGCCGCCGCTGCGAGGAGCTTTACGGCGCGGTGCCCGACTGCTTTGTCAACTTTCTCGGGGACAAGCTGATTATGGTGCTCTACGCCGATTTCGTGTCCGACTCCGTGATGGGCGGCGGAGACGGAATCATCCGCGGGACCATGAGCCTGCTAGCCTCCATCTGGCGCGCCCCCGTGCTCGACAAAACCGGCCTCTTCCCGGCCGACGAGGTGGCGCGCGCCAGGCAAGGCGTGTGCAACGACATCCGCTCGTCCGAGAACGACCCCGGCGCGTATGCGTCGCGCAAGTGTCGCGAGCTCACCTGCGCGGGATATCCGCAGGGCTATTCGGTCAAGGTCGACGACGTCGGGCGCGTCACGCCCGAGCGGCTGACCGCGCGATACCGCGAGCTGCTTCCCGGCAGCTTCGGGGCGTTCTACGTCGGCGACAGCCCCGAGCTTGTGGCAGGACTGCTCCCGGTATACTTCGGCGAGGGCTGTGTCGGCGGCTTCACGCCGCTGAATCCGCACCCCGTGCTGCCACGCGACGGCGTTCAGCGCGTCGATGAGGCACGGCGAGTGGGGCAGGGCAAGCTGTGCATGGCATTCCACGGCGCCGCCCTCATGCAGAACAAGGACGATTATTACGCCACTCTGATGTCTGTCGAGGTGTTCGGCGGCTCGCCGGTCGCAAAGCTGTTCATGAACGTCCGCGAGCGACTGGGGCTGTGCTATCATTGCAGCGCCGTGTACAACAAGCTCGGCGGCATAATATACGTTTCCTCCGGCGTCGCGCCCGAGAACCGCGAGCGTGCTGAACGCGAGATACTTGCCCAGCTCGACGAGCTACAGAAGGGAAACATCACCGACGCCGAGCTGCGTGCGGCACGACTGTCGCTGATAAACTCGGCACGGCAGATAGAGGACAACCCATATTCTGTCTGGAGCTTTTCGGAGCACCGGCTGCGGCTGGGGCTCGACTGCTCGCTTGAGAGGCATATCGAGCGGATAGGCCGCGTCACGGTCGCGGAGATACAGCGCGCGACGGCGTCATGGACGCTCGGGGTGGAGTTCTTTCTGCACCCTGACGGCGAGTGCGCGGACGTGAGCGACGGCGGGGACGACGAGACCTGCGGGAATGAGGAGGGCGAATATGAAGACTGAATGGTTTGAATCCGCCCGTCTCGGCGAGCGCTATTGTCGTGTGCGCATAGACGGCCGTCCGGACGTGTACGTTTTTTCCAAGAATATGACCAGCACCTACGCGCTGTGTGCGGTGCGATACGGCTCGATTGACCGGAGCTACCGCCTGTCCGGCGGCGAGACGGTGACGCTTCCGGACGGAATCGCCCACTTTCTTGAGCACAAAATGTTCGCACAGCCTGACGGTACGGACGCGTTTGACCGCTTTTCCGCTCTCGGGGCGGACGCAAACGCCTATACTACCTACGACCGCACCGTCTACCTGTTCAACTGCACCTCGAACTTCGACGGCGCCTTCAGCGCGTTGCTCGACATGGTGACGCACCCCTATTTCACCGAGGAAAGCGTCGCGCGTGAGCGGGGAATAATAGGGCAGGAGATTGGCATGTACGACGACGACCCGGATTCCGCCTGCTATATGAGCATGCTGCGCGCGCTTTACGGCGACCATCCGCTGAGCACCAATGTGTGCGGAACTGTGGCGTCGATCGGAAAGATCACGCCGGAATTGCTATACGATTGTCATCGGGTGTTTTACAACCCGGCTAACATGGTGATAATAGTCTGCGGAGCTGTCGACGTGGCGCAGGTCGCCGGGATTGTCGAGCACAGCTATTCGCCGATAAAAACGCTCGGCGTCGAGCGCTGCGTGCCGTCCGGCCTCGGAGCGCCGGTGCAGAAAAAGATAAGTCGGCGGATGCAGGTGGCAATGCCGCTGTTCATGATGGGCTTCAAGGAGCGCTTCGCCGATCCTGACCCCGGCGTGCGTCAGCGTCACGATATTTTAGCGTCGATACTCGAACGCATGCTGTTCTCGACATCGGGAGAGCTCTATAACAGCCTCTACGACTCGGGCATGATAACAAGCCCGCTGTCCTGCGGACGGCTGGCCGAGGAGAGCTACGCTTACACCGAGCTCGGCGGCACAGCGCAGAACGCCGAGGCAGTCTGCGACTACATTATGTCACATATCAAAAATGTCAGAAGGCAAGGGCTCTCAAAAGATGACTTTGTGAGGTGCAAACGCAAGCGCATCGGCGACGCCGTGTCGCGTTTTGACTCGACCGAGGAGATTGCAAACTCGCTCATAGGCTACGCCTTCGACGGGCTCGATTTGCTTGACGACATAAATGTCATCGAGAGCGTCAGCTTTGACGAGCTGTGCGCGCTTTTTGAGAATATGTACCTTGAAGAAAACACTGCGGTATCGTACGTGCTTCCGCAGGATATATACCGTCATCACCGCGCAATACACGAGCACGGTGAATCCCAAAGCAAGAAAGGAACAGAAAAATGACTACCGTTTCGTTTCCCGGACTCGGAATCGGCGAGTTTACCATGGACAAGGTCGCGCTGGCGTTCACCATCTTCGGCAAACCCGTGGAGATCCGCTGGTACGGAATTATTATTACGCTGGGCATAATTTTAGCCATTCTTTACGCGCTCATGCGCTCAAAGCAGGAGGGCATCTCGACCGACGACCTGCTTGACATAGGCATTTTCGCTATCATTTTCGCCATCGTCGGCGCGCGCATTTACTACGTGCTGACTTACGGCATCTCAAACTTCATCGTGCATGACGCCGAGGGCAAGGTTCGCGCGTGGGACAGCTTTGTAAACATCATCGCCGTCTGGAACGGCGGAATCGCCATTTACGGCGCCATAATCGCAGGCGGCATAACTGTTTATCTTGTTTGCCGTCACAAAAAGATAAAATGCACCCGCGCGTTTGATGCAATTGCGCCCGCTGTGATGATAGGTCAGATACTCGGGCGCTGGGGAAACTTCGTCAACGGCGAGGCGCATGGCGGCATTGTCAACTCGTCGAGCCCGCTGTACTTCCTCCGCATGGGTCTGCTTCCCAACGAGGACAGCCTCACGAGAATGTACTACTACCACCCGACCTTCCTTTATGAGTCGGTCTGGAATCTCATCGGCTTCTTAATCATCAACGCGCTCTACAAAAAGAAAAAGTTCGACGGCCAGGTGTTCCTTGAGTACATCACGTGGTACGGCTTCGGGCGCATGTTCATCGAGGGACTGCGCACGGACAGCCTGTACATCGGCGTTTTCCGCGTGTCGCAGCTGGTGGGGTTTGCCTGCTTTGTCGTCGGCGGGGCGCTGCTCGTCCGCGGTCTCATACTCGCCAAGCGCGCCGAATGCCTGACGCAGGACTACGAGCCCGTCTACAAGCGCTTTATCAAGCAGAAGCCGGTCGTGAAGACGGCAGTCGCCGGAACTGCGCAGGCGGAGTCGCCCGTGCAGCCAGAGACGACAGATAAAGCCGACAGCTCAGAGCAGTCCGAGGCCGACGCGACCGAGCCGGAGACCGCGAAAAAAACGGAGACCATCGCAGAAAAGCCGGAAACCACGGAGTCAACTGAGACCATCGCAGAAAAGCCGGAAACCACGGAGTCAACTGAGACCATCGCAGAAAAGCCGGAAACCACGGAGTCAATGGAGACCGTTGCAGAAAAGCCTGAGACCGCAGAGTCTGCGAAGACCTCCGAGCCCTCAGATCCCCGGAAGCCGGAGCCAACCTCCGATAGCCACGCCTACACAGCCCCCGCGTCAGATAACGCTCCCGCCGACACCGCCTCCGCTGACGCCGCGGCGGCAGATTCCACCGAGAACGACAAAAATGAGGACTGAAAATGGCAAAAATCATTGATGGAAAAGCAATATCCGCCGAAATCCGCGAAGAAATAAAGCAGAGGACGGCCCGTCTCGTCGAGAAGGGCGTCACGCCGGGGCTTGCGGTGGTGCTGGTCGGCGACGACCCCGCATCGGCAGTCTACGTCCGCAATAAGCAGCGGGCGTGCGAGCAGGTTGGCTTTTATTCGGAGCAGGTCATCCTGTCCGCCGACACCGAAATGCCGGAGCTGCGCGCGGTCATCGAGCGTCTGAACGCCGACCCGCGCGTGCACGGCATACTTGTTCAGCTCCCGCTCCCGCCTCAGCTCGACGAGCGCGAGGTCATCATGCTGATAGATCCCGAAAAGGACGTCGACGCGTTTCACCCCGTCAACGTCGGGCGGATTGTGAGCGGCGGTTACCGCTTCGCCCCCTGCACGCCAGCCGGAATAATGCAGCTTCTGCGCCGCAGCGGGATTGAGGTCGCCGGGCGCGAGTGCGTGGTCGTCGGACGCTCGAATATCGTCGGCAAGCCTATGGCGCTGCTGCTTCTCGAGGCGAACGGCACTGTGACCGTCTGCCACAGCCGCACCGTGGCGCTTCCTGACGTCTGCCGCCGCGCGGACATACTCGTCTGCGCCGTCGGACGCCCCGGATTCATCACGGCCGACATGGTAAAGCCGGGCGCTACCGTTATCGATGTCGGAATAAATCGCCTGCCCGACGGGCATCTTGCGGGCGACGTCGACTTTGCAGGCGTCGAAAGGATTGCCGGTGCAATCACGCCGGTGCCGGGCGGGGTGGGCCCCATGACGATAACAATGCTGCTCGAGAACACCCTCCGCGCGGCAGAGAACAGCTGATATGAACAAAACGACGGCGGATGTGTGGCGCGGCGCGCGCTGGATATGGCGTCAGGGCGGCGCGGGGGATGACGAATACGTCGATTTTCTCTGCCGCTTTGACGGATCTGTGGATGGCGACTGGCGGCTGATAATCTCGGCCGACTCCGACTATAACGTCTATATAAACGGCGTCCTTGCCGCCTTCGGGCAGTACGCCGACTACCCCGCGCGCAAGGTGTACGACAGCGTCCCGGTGATGCGGTACATCCGCGCCGGGGCAAACCGCATGGTGGTGCGCGTGTGGCACTACGGCGTCGACAGTCAGACGTATGTACGCGGCGAGGCGGGGCTGATTTTCTCATTTGAACGTGACGGCGAGTCAGTTTGCACCTCTTCCGCGGCGACGCTGTCGCGGCTGTCGCATGACTATGTCAGCGGGAGATGCCATAGCATAACGCCGCAGCTCGGGCTCACATTTTGCTATGATTCCACCCGAGACGACGGGTATTTGCTTGATTGTGATTCTGATTTCACATTAAGCGCCGAACAGACGGAGCGCGCTCTTCCCGAGATGCTGCGCCCGATTGAGAAGTTGCGTCTTGACAACCGACTGCCTTACCGTATTGTGGGCTTCGGTGCCTACTGTTTGTGCGATAAGGACGCACATGCTTCTCTTGCTACGCATGATTCTGATGGTGCAGTCGTCTCCGAGACCCCGAGCGACCGCCGCACGGCCGCCGAGCGTATGCGCGACGCAAGGCTTTTGCCCGGATGCGTTGAAATTTCGGGTGGCCGGATGCTGCGTCCGGATGGCGCGGACGGCATTTACGTTGTGGTCGACGTCGGCGTCGAGACGGCGGGCTTTCTCACGCTCGAGCTCACCGTGCCGACCGCCGCACGCATTGATATAGGCTACGGCGAGCATCTGCGCGGCGGCGTCTGCCCCGCTGTCATCGGCAGGCGGAACTTCTGCGCCGAATACATCGCCTCGCCCGGTCGCAACAGCTATATGAACGCCTATCGGCGCTTCGGCGGGCGGTATTTTCAGATTTTTGTCCCCGCCGCGTGGCTGACGCTTGAATATCTCGGAATTTCACCGACGATATATCCGGTTCGCGACAGAGGCGCGCGTCCTGCCGACCCGCGCAGACGGCGCATTTACGACGTTTGCGTCAATACGCTGCGTCAGTGTATGCACGAGCACTACGAGGACTGCCCCTGGCGCGAGCAGGCGCTCTACACAATGGATTCGCGCAACCAGATGCTTTGCGGCTACTACGCTTTCGGCGAGTACGTCTTCCCACGCGCGTCGCTCGAGCTTATCTCGCAGGGCGTGCGCCCGGACGGACTGCTAAGCCTGTGCTATCCCGCCGGACTTGACTACCCGATACCGGCGTTTTCGCTCGTTTATTTCATCCAGATGCGCGAGTACACCGAATATTCCGGCGACCTGACGCTCGCGCGGCAACTTTACCCCATGCTCTCGCGCCTGATGCGCACTTTTACAGACCGCGTCACTGAGGTGGGACTCGTCCCGAATTTCGGCGGGCTGTGGAACTTTTACGAGTGGTCGCGCGGTATGAGCGGCGCACGCGAGACGGAAAATCGCACCGAAGCTCCGCTCAACGCGCTGCTTGTGCTGGCGCTCGAGTCGCTCGCGACGATATGCGAGCGACTGTCGGATGGGGCGGACGCCCGTCTCTGGCGCGAAATTGCCGCCGGAGTGCGGCGTGCAGTAAAAACGCATTTTTACGACGAGATCGCGGGACTGTTTCGCACGTCGCGCGAGAGCGGGGAGTTCAGCGTGCTTACAAATGCGCTGTGCCTGCTGTGCGGCACGGCGGATGAGGTTGATAAGAGTCACATTCTGAAGGTTATCGTCGATAACGGCGGAGAAGTTTTGCAAAATGTGATGTGTGACGACCGAAAGACCGCAAAAGTCACTCCCGCAACGCTCAGCATGAATTGCTTCCGCTTTGACGCGCTACTGTGCGAGGATCGTTGTCGGTACGGCGTGCGCATTCTCGCCGAGCTCGACCGCGTCTACGGATACATGCTTGACATGGGAGCCACATCGTTTTGGGAGACAATAAACGGCGCTGATGACTTCGGAGGGGCGGGGAGCCTGTGTCACGGCTGGTCCGCGCTTCCCATATATTATTACAGCGTTCTCGACAGCTCGATGACGCTTGGAGGTAAGCTATGAAACTGAGTATATCCACGCTCGGGTGCCCCGGGCGTTCGCTTGAAGAGACAGCCGCTCTGCTCGGCTCGTGCGGCGTCGGGGGGATAGAAATACGCGGTATCGGCGGAGAGCTTGAGGCGACCAGAATGCCCTGCCTCGCGCCTGAGAATCTTGCGCACACGCACGAGGTGCTTGCCGAGTACCGTCTGACGCCGCTATGTCTCGGCAGCTCGGTCGCGATGCACCGCAAGGGCGACAACATCGCGCTGGCATTGGCGGACACCGAGGTCTGCGCGAGGGCTGGCATCCCGGCCATTCGCATTTTTGGCAACAATCTCCCCGCAGACGCCGAGGCGCGCGCCGCAAAGCTGACCTCGATTGCAAACGACATCGCGCGCCTGTGCCGCATGGCGTCGCCGCTTGGCGTCAACATCTGGCTAGAGACGCACGGCGACGTCAACACCGTCGAGACGTTGGGCGAGGTCATACGCGCATGCGAAGGGCTTTCGAACTTCGGAGTCATCTGGGACGTCGCGCACACGTTCACATCACAATGCCGTGATTTTGAGCCTGTTATTGATGCGATTTATCCTTATGTGAGACATGTGCACATTAAAGATCGCATGACGATGCCCGACGGACGCGAGCAGCTCTGTCTGCCCGGTCGCGGCGAGCTTCCGTTGCGCGATATAGTGCGCGCGCTTGACGCCCGCGGGTACGACGGCTACTATTCGCTCGAGTGGGAGAAGCTGTGGCACCCTGAGCTTGAGGAGCCGGAGGTCGCATTTCCGTATTTTGTTGAGTTTATGAGGGGGATATATGCCTAAATTCGCAAGTAGCAAAAGCCTGCCGAAGGACGCGAGACAGCTGATATTTTTCGGCGCTTCGGCGCTTCTGACGCTGATTCTGGCGGTGGCCGGGTTTGTGGCCGCCGCGAAGCGGGACTCCGCGGCGCTCAGCGCGCTGTTCGTTATCTGCTCGGTGCTGCTGTTGATTCTCACGGCGCTGTTTGTCACATTGGCGCTGTTATCGCTCGGCGGTGGGTCGAATTTCTTCCTTTATGACTATGGAGTGAAGCGAAATATCCGCCCCGAAGAGCTGACCGCGCAGGCTGTCAACGCCCGGCTTGACGACTATATCACTGAATATTTCGGCTCGCCGCAGCGCCTGCTTTCCGGCGACGGCCTTTCGAGCGCGAGCTTCGGCCTTGAGTCGGTATTGCGCCCGGCGGTCGCTTACCGCCTGCTCGCCGTCGCCGCGGAACAACCGGAGGTCATGACGGCATTCGAGAGTTGCAGCGGGGCTACGCTGTCGGTTCTGTGCGCGGCACTGCGCGAGGCGGGTGAGGCGGACATGCCGGCAGTGCTTGAGCGCCACCGCGCCCAGGGCGGCGACCCGGAAAAGCTGGCCCGCTTCCTCGGCGGCAACCGCAAATATATTCAGGCGAGACTCATGAATTATATCAAACGCAACATGGAGCGGTTTTACTGATGTTTACTATCAAAATTGCCGGGCTGAGCATTTCGATTGACAATAAGTACCCCGGCGTTGAGCGGCTGTGCCGCGATTATATTGTCGACGTGCCGCAGAGCGAGTGCGATATGAGCGTCGCCGTGTCGGAGGACGATGTCTCCCGCGAGGTCACGACGGCGTCAGAGCCGGTCTCGCGCAGCTATGCCGAGAGCCTCTGCATCTACCGCGCGATATGCTCGCGTCTGCCGGAATTTGAGGCGTTTCTGCTTCATGCGGCGGTCGTCGAGGTCGACGGCGTCGCCTACGCGTTCACGGCCAAAAGCGGCACGGGCAAGACAACTCATATCACATTGTGGAAAAAACTCCTCGGCGACAGAGTAAAAATAATAAATGGTGACAAGCCGATAATCCGTTTTCACGACGGTACTCCGTACGCCTACGGTACTCCGTGGTGCGGCAAGGAGGGGTACAACGTCAACACGCGCGCGCCGCTTTCGGCGCTCTGCTTCGTTGAGCGTGCGGAGGAGAACCGCATCGCGCCGTTCGGCGGGCAGCAGATGCTCGGCAGACTGATGGGGCAGATACTCATCCCGCGCAGCGCGGATGAGATAATCCGGCTCACCTCGCTGCTTGACCGGCTGGTGCGCACCGTCCCGTGCTATCTGCTCGGGTGCAACATGGACATAGAGGCCGCCCGCGTCGCTTACGACGGAATGCGGCAGGGAGGTGCACAATGAGCGAGTCCCGAATCCCGGCGCACGCACACGGTGAGAAAACGGCAGCGGCTGGAACCGAGGCCGGTGCCCCGCCTGCCGAGCTTGCCTCAACCACCGAGGCCGGTGCCCCGCCTGCCGAGCTTGCTGCAACTACCGAGGCCGGTGCCCCGCTCGCCGAGCTTGCCTCAACTACCGAGGCCGCTCAGCCCGCCGAGCTCGCTGCAACTACCGAAGCTGCTTCAACTGCCGGGACTACCTCGACCACCGAGACTGCCGTGACCACCGAATCCGTCTCGACCCGCGTCTACACACTCGATCAGATGTCCGATACCATTCGTCAGGTGCTCGAGAGCGGCGGGGAGTTCCGCTTTTATCCGCGCGGGACGAGTATGCTGCCGCTGCTGCGGCAGGACGTTGACTCCATCGCACTGGTCGCGGCGTCCGAAAAACTGCACCGCCGAGACATTCCGCTTTACACGCGTCCGAGCGGTCAGTACGTCCTGCACCGAGTGGTCGGTGAGGACGCCGACGGCTACATAATGTGCGGCGACAACCAGACAGCGCTCGAGCATGGCATCCGGCATTCGCAAATCTGTGGCGTGGTGACGGCAATCTATCGCGGCAAAAAGCAGAAGCGTCGCGATGTGACGTCGGCAGGGTACAGAATTTACAGTGCGCTCTGGTGCTTTATGCCGTTCCGACGGTTCTGCATGTTCTGCCGCCGAGGTGCGTTATGGTTTGTGCGTCACCTGAAATGCAAGAAGACCGACTGACTTTACGGGCGTAACTAAGCTCACACAGGTCACATAATATTGAAGCCAATAAAAATCAAGTCCGCATAACACAGGCGTTGTGCGGACTTGATTTTTTGTATTTGTGACGCCAATCAGGCTCTGTTTCGCACCTGATCCATCAGTATACCCTCCATGCGCTGCATGCATGTGGTCTGATCGAAGGAGGTGCTTTCGGAGAGATAGAGCTGGCGCAGCTTGGTCTTTTCCTCAGGATGCTCGATGAAATAGTCCAGCTTGCGGGCGAGATCGTCGCTGTCGTTGACGTTGAAAAGGCAGCGTTCGTCGAGCGCGAAGGCTTTTGTCGCACAGCGCGGCGAGTTGGCGATGAGCGGGACGAGCCCGCAGCAGATCGCCTCGAGACAGGATATTGCCTCAATTTCTATTTCGGCGGGGTGGCAGTAGAGGTCGCAGTAATTGATGAGATTTACGAGGTCCTCGCGCGAGTAAAAGTCGATTATCGGTGGGTTTTTGAGGTGCTTTTCGCCGTACGCCTTGATTTTTTTGTACTTCGGTCCGTTTCCGGCGAAGAACAGCTGTATTCGGTCGGCGTATTTCGACCGCTCGACTGCCTGCAGAAGCACCATGTGCGACTTTTCGTTCGACAGCCGTCCGATGAACAGCACGCAGAACCTGTCCTTGAAGCGTTCCGGTTTCTGCACGTCACGCGGGCGGAAAATGTCGTTCACACCGTTCGAAATGACGTACCCCGGAGTGACGCGGCCAACCTCGTCCTCGAAAACGTCGCGGATGAACTGGGTAGGGAAGTGTATGGCATCGGCGCGGCAGAAGAGGTTCTTGTCGTACCAACGGTAGAGTATGTGGTTGACCGGCGGGCAGTCCTTGAGGCCGAGGTGCACGGTGAAGTTTTCGGCCTGCGCGTGAAATCCGGCGGTGAGCGGCTTGCCGAGCCGCTTTACAAGCTTTGACGTCCTGCGTGCGATGAACAGCGGAACCATAATGTGGACAACGTCGGCGTCCTTTATGGCGTCGGTCAGCAGCTTTTCGTCGTAGTGGGCGAGGGTGACGTTGTTGTTCCTCAGTATTCCGTTGAATATGGTCATGTTGGCCAGCGGGAGGACTACATAGCCCTCCTCGCCCCGGCGCTCGGCGTCGGGACAGACGACAGTGACCTCGTGACCACGGCTCTTCAGATAATTTATCAGGTTGTAGGCGGCGACGGACGTGCCGTTGTTGGCCTCACCCAGAACCTCGCATATGACGGTTATCTTCATAAAAATAACTCCTGTTTTTTTATTCAGCAGGGCTCAGGCTTGCCGCGCGGCACGATGTCCACAAGGTCGGACAGCTTGCACTTAAGCGCGATGCAGATCTTGGCGAGCGTCTCAAGGTTGACGGCCTCGCGACGCCCCATTTTTGCGATGACAGCGGGGCTGATGTGCGTCAGCTGACGCAGGTCTTTTTTCTTCATTCGCCGGTCAATCAACAGTTTCCACAGCTTGTCGTAGCAATAATCACACGGCACTTCTTCAATAACGGAATTTTTACCTCTCATAATCGACACCTCCAAAATCCGGACAAGCAAAGTATACCACACATCCGCCCATAAAGCAACAATAAATTTCACGAAACAGAACTTTTTGTGCTGAAACGGGCATATTTCGGCGATTGTGGGCTGACACAGCGCACGAAAAAAGCACTTTCCCGTTATGAGTGCGGGAAAGTGCTTGAGGCGCAGTGGCCTTTTAAAACGGTGATTTTGCGGGACTGTGACTTCATGAATGCGGTGCTTTTATTTGCGCCCCCATTCCCGCAGCTTTCTTACTTCCGGCCGGCGCGCAGCTCGTCCAGCTTGCGGAAGATCATTTCGACGCCGGTGTCGACGTCGTCCGTGACGCTGACGGTGCTCTCCATCGGGCAGAGCCCGGTGTTGTCGCGGTTCATGATGCGGTCGGTGAGCTTTCCGTAGCTGAAGGGAACGTCGTGCGCCGTGAGCACCGCGACGGCGCTCTTTGACATAATGTAGGCGTAGACCTCGCGGACGCCCGCCTTGACAAATAGCATGGCCGCCGCCTTGCCGATCACGCGGTCAGCCGCGGAGTAACCGGAAAGCTGGCGTCCCTCGCGCAGAAACCCCACCATGGGCGCGACGCCGCGCTCGTCGCTGACTATGACATCGCCGTCGCGGCAGAGAACGAGCGTGTGACCGGCGAGTCTGTTTATTGCAAGCTCGAGATCAGTCATGATTTCTTTCCTTGTTAAGCAGCGCACTCAGAAACATGACCGTGATCGGAACCACGACCGCCTGGATAGCAAGTCCGACGAAGCCGGTCTTTATCTGCTGCCAGATCATGGCGGTGGTGAAGGGGGTCAGTCTTCCGAAAACGGCGATGAGGAGGAGGAAGAAGGCGCGGCCGCTGACCTCAGCGAGAATGACGGCAGGAAAAGCCAGCCAGGAGTGCTTCTCGATTTTGTCTGCGAACAGGCCGGAGACAAAGGCGAACACAGCCAGCTCTGCCATCATGAAGGGCAGTCTCGCGGCGGCGGGCATGGGCGAGCCGAACGACGAGGTGATAAGGAAGCTGACCAGCGGCGACGCAAGTCCTACGGCGATGCCCCAACGGCTGCCGAGCAGGCATCCGCCGAGCAGAACGGGCAGGTACATAGGCAACAGCGTGACGCCGGCGGAGGCGCCGACGGCGAGGTGCGCGAGCTGAGGAAGCACGACGGCAAGCGCGATAATTCCGGCGGAGATGAGTGTTTTGACGGTCAGTCTGAGTTTAAGTGAAGCGTTTTTTCTTGTAAGTACGGATTCTATCATGGTTTAACTCCTTGTTTTTAGGTATCTCCACGCAATGTCCGAGTGGCACACTTGCCGGGCATTTTTCCGTCATATTTCACAAAAGTCCTTGACTGTAGCGCTGCTACAGCCTGCGGATTTTTGTTTCATCTGACGAAAAATCTGACTGCGCGATTGCACCATCGGAATTGCGCGGAGAAGCCTTTACTTTTGAAATATTCCGCGATTGTCTTCATTCGCGCCGGCTGACGGACGCTGAAGGGACAGCGCCGCTCGCAGTGGCCGCAACCCGTGCAGGCGTCGGCTT
The DNA here is from genome assembly GCA_934401725.1 of uncultured Eubacteriales bacterium. Lineage (GTDB taxonomy): Bacteria > Bacillota > Clostridia > Oscillospirales > CAG-272 > UMGS1002. The sequence goes on from CAKRSS010000001.1 coordinate 68,380, forward strand.
TCACCTGCAGCTTGCTGTAATGGTTGTGCGCCATCTTGTCACCGGCGAGCGAGAGGTCGTTATATTTGTTTATGAGGCCGACGTCAAGCCCGGCAGGGCAGGGCTGACAGTGGTTGCAGTATACGCTGTTTCCGACTGCCGACTCATGGGTAAAGCCGCCGATGAGCGAGTAGTCGTTTTCCTCGCGGGTCGAGGAAAGGAATGGAAGCAGCGGAGGAACAGCTCCGCGCGCTCTCCGACCGAACCGATGCCCAGCTCGCCGCCGAACTCAAAGTCGTAGGCGGGGGTGATGGAGAACATCATCATGTCAAAGCAGCCCATGTCGATCAGCTTGTTTGCGACGGCGGGCGTGTGTGAGGAGAAGCCGAGGTGCCGCACGACACCGGACTCCTTCAGTGAGCGGACGTAGTCGAGAATGCCGCCACCGATTATGTCGTCTATGTCGCTCATTTCGTCGACGCAGTGCAGAAAGCCGAAGTCGACGTAATCGGTTCCGAGCAGTCCGAGTTCCCACTCAAACGTGGACCTGATGCGCCCGAGGTCGCGCGATCAGCCGTACTCGCCGCCCGGCTTGTAGACTGCGCCGAAGTGAAGTTGAAAGTACACCTTGTCGCGCATGTCCGCGATGGCGCGCCCGAACGGCGCGTAGACCGCCGCACCACCGGCGCAGAGGTCGAAAAAGTTTATCCTGTGGCTGACGGCCTCGCGCACGACGGTCTCTAGCTCATCCGGCGGGGCGTTCTGAATGCCGCCCATGCCGAGACCGAGCGTGCCTATGCGCTCATCGCCGTGTGGGAGCTTTCTGCATGCCGTCATTTGGTCTCAAACTCCTTTGCGACGTCACGAAGCAGCTCGCGGATGTGCAGGTGCTGCGGGCAAGCCTTCTCGCACTTGCCGCAGCCGATACAGTCTGACGCCTTGCCGCCGCGCTCTGTGCGCGCGTTGTAATAATACTTCACGTTCCAGTTGTGGTAGAGCGTGTAGTTGTTCATGCAGGAGAACAGGTCGGGGATGGGGATGTGCTTGGGGCAGCCGTCCGTGCAGTAGCGGCAGGCGGTGCAGGGAATCAGCTTGATGGAGTGGAAGACGTCGCAGACGCGCGAGATGGCGTCGCGCTCGGTCTTGTTCAGCGGCTTGAAATCCTTCATGTGCGAGGTGTTGTCAAGCATCTGCTCCATGTTGCTCATGCCGGAGAGCACCATGAATATGCCGTCGAAGCCCGCCGCGAAGCGCACGGCGTAGCTCGCCGGGCTTCCGCCGTGCAGCTCGCCGATGATTTTTTTGGCGTCCTCGGGCAGGTTGACAAGGTTGCCGCCCTTGACCGGCTCCATGACGATTACAGGTTTGTTGTGCTTGCGGCAGACCTCGTAGCAGGCGCGGCTCTGCACGGCGGGATCCTCAAAGTCGATGTAGTTGAGCTGTATCTGGACGACCTCGACCTCGGGGTACTCGTTAAGTATCTGATCGAGCACCTCGGCGGTGTCGTGGAAGGAAAGGCCGACATGCTTCACCTTGCCCTCGGCCTTGAGCGCAAAGGCGGTCTCGTATGCGCGGCACTTTTTGTACTTTTCGAAAAGCGATTTGTTCTGAGCGTGAAGCAGGTAGAAGTCAAAATAATCAACGCCGCAGGATTCCAGCTGCTTTTCGAACAGCGGACGGATTTCCTTCTCAGAGTTGAACAGCGCGCCGGACAGCTTGTCCGTCAGAATAAAACTGTCGCGCGGGTAGCGCCGGACTACGCAGTCGCGTATCGCTGTCTCGCTCTGCCCGCCGATGTAGACACGCGCGGTGTCGAAATAATTGAAGCCCTCGGACATGAAATGGTCAACCATTCGGGTAAATTCGGCGTAATCAACCTTCTCGCCGTCCATGGGGAGACGCATACATCCGAAACCGAAGTTCTTTTTTACGTTGTCAAAAACACTCATAGCTTGCTTCCTTTCAATTGTTTCCACCGCCGGATGGCCAGACGTCGGTATCTATGCACATTATACATCCTGGAGTTGACTCTAAGTCAAGGGGTAACTCGAAATTTTTGCAAAAAATTTTTTCCGACCCGCGGCAAAGCAGCGCTGACCGTAATTTAACTGTTGATTTTTGCGCGCGTATATGGTAAGATGTAGATAGCTTTTTTGGAGGTTTTTATGTTGGCTCTATGGATAGGACTCGGAGTCCTCGCACTGCTCATCGCGGCTGATATAGCGTTTGCTGTGGTTTTGATTGAAAAATTTCTGGTACGCAAGCCGACGGAGGACGAGTGCGAGGTGTTGAGTCACGTCAGCGGCTCGTGGGTGAGGTGCGCCGAGGCCATGCTGCCGGGGCTTGACTGGCTAGACGCGCAGCCGTCCGAGACGGTCGAGATAAGGTCGCAAGACGGACTTGCCCTGCGCGGTACCTTCATCCCTGCGGACACGCCGACCGGGCTGACGCTTTTGTGCATGCACGGCTACACCAGCACGGGTCGCATGGATTACAGCGCGTCGGCGCCCTACCTCCACTCGCTCGGCTACAACATTCTGCTGCCCGACCAGCGGTCGCACGGTCGCAGCGAGGGGCGGATAATCGGCTTTTCCTGCCTTGAGGGCCGGGACGTCGTCTCGTGGTGTCGCTATCTTGAAGAGCGGATCGGCGTAGACTGTCGCATAATGCTCATGGGCATATCAATGGGCGCGTCCACAGTCATTAACGCCGCGGCCGAGCCTGATTTGCCCGACTGCGTGCGCGCGGTGCTGGCCGACTGCGGCTTTTCGTCCGGTTGGGAGGAGATAAAGCACCAGCTGAAGCGCATGAAGATACCGCCCTTCCCGGTGCTGCCGACGGCCGACCTGCAGCTGCGCATTTTCGGCGGATATTCGCTGCGCCGTCATACGCCGATTGAGAATGTCGGACGGATACGGGTTCCGCTGCTCATCGTGCACGGGCTCAAGGACGACTACGTCCCCACCCGGATGGGCAGGGAGTTGTACGATGCGGCGAAGTGCGACAAGCAGCTGATGCTCGTCGAGGACGCCGGGCACGGGCAGTCATACATTTTTGCGACGGAGCGCTATCAGGCGGCGTTTCTCGAGCTCGCGCGCCGCGCCGGAATGTGCCCGGATTCCCGCGCGCCACTTGACAACGCGGGGCGTAACGTGTATAATAACAAGTGATATTAAAGTGCTGACAATTCAGCCTCTGCGAAAGCCCGGCGGCGCGGCGTGCGGCAACCGGGGACTTACAAACGGAGAGAGTGTTTATGAGAAGGAAGCCAATTATACCGGCTAACGTAATTACGATTGTGCGTATGTGCGGAACGGCGGCGCTGGTGTTTTTTCCGCCGTTTTCAACAGAATTTCTTATAATTTACGGCCTGACAGGCCTTACCGACGTGCTTGACGGCTGGGTAGCCCGCAGCACGGGCACGACGAGCGAGCTCGGCGCGCGCCTTGACTCCATCGCAGACTTGCTTTTCTACGGCGTTATGCTCCTGAAGCTTTTTCCGACGCTCTGGCGCATGCTTCCGCCGGCGCTGTGGATAGTTGTCGCGGTGGCGCTGCTTTTGCGCCTGTGTGCGTACGGCACGGCGGCTCTCAAGTACCACAGGTTCGCGGCGGTGCATACATACCTCAACAAGATGACCGGCGCGGCGGTGTTTTTCGTGCCCTACATGCTGTACTTCCGCGTCGGAGACGCGTACTGCTGGGGCGTGGCCGTGGTTGCGCTCATCGCCTCGGGCGAGGAGCTGCTCATCCACCTCGTCAACCGGCGATATGACACGAGCGTCAAGTCTGTGCTGAGCCTGCTTGTGCAGTGAGTTGGTTTCCTGAAAAGCTGTCGCCGCAGACAGCCCACCAAAAAGCGGTTACTCAATACCGGGAGGTATTGAGTAACCGCTTTTTTAACTGCCCGCCGCCTGGGCGGGGGATTTTGGGGGATTAGTTTTCGAAGACGAGGGTGTAGGAGCCGGTGCTAGTGTATGTGCCGGTGTTGTAGTTCCAATCCGACCCTTTTGTTATTGCATTCCACTGCTTCTCGGTGCCTTGGAAGGTGATGGTTTTAAGGTTTGTGCAACTAGAAAACGCATAATCACCAATGCTCGTCACACTATTGGGGATCGTTATGCTCGTAAGGTTTGCGCACTGGGAGAACGCAGAATTACCAATGCTCGTTACACTATCGGGAATCATTATGCTCGTAAGGCTCTTGCGACCGTTGAACGCAGATTCGCAAATGCTCGTTACGCTTCCATCCGTCGGTATAATACTGCTTTTACACCCTGCAATAAGTTCCTTTGAAGTTTTATTAATCAGGCAGTCATCAATAGAGCAATATACACGATTTTCAGGATCGACGCTAATGCTCTCCAATCCCGGACAGTAACTAAATGCCCTATATCCAATGCTCGTTACACTATTGGGAATCGTTATGCTCGTAAGGCTCGTGCAACCGTAGAACGCAGATTCGCAAATGCTCGTTACGCTTCCATCCGTCGGTATAATACTGCTTTTACACCCTGCAATAAGTTCCTTTGAAGTTTTATTAATCAGGCAGTCATCAATAGAGCAATATACACGATTTTCAGGATCGACGCTAATGCTCTCCAATCCCGGACAGTAACTAAATGCCCTATATCCAATGCTCGTTACACTATTGGGAATCGTTATGCTCGTAAGGCTCGTGCAACCGTAGAACGCATTCTTACCAATGCTTGTCACGCTACCGGGAATCGTTATGTCCGTAAGGCTTCCACAATTGTAGAACACAGAATCGTTAATGCTCGTCAAACCTTCAGGAATCGTTATGTCCTTAAGGCTGCTGCAACCGTAGAACGCATCCTTGCCAATGTTCGTTACGCTATTGGGAATCGTTATGCTCGTAAGGCTCCGGCAACCGAGGAACGCCTCTAGGCCAATTTGCGTCACAGCGTTTGGAATCGTTATGCTCGTAAGACTCTTACAACCGTAGAATGCATGCATGTCGATGCTCGTCACGCTCGCAGGAATCGTTACGCTCGTAAGGTTTGTACAATAGGAGAACGCACTTTCGCCGATGCTCGTCACTCCGTCAGGAATTATTATGCTCGTAAGGCTTTTGCAACAGGTGAATATGGAATTTCCAATCTTTGTTATTCTATCAGGAATTATTATGCTTGTAAGGCTTTCGCAACTGGCGAATGCATCACCACCAATGCTCGTCACGCTATCTGGAATGGTTATGCTCGTAAGTCTCGTGCAAAGGGCGAACGCACCCTCGCCGATGCTCGTTACTCCATTGGGAATCGTTATGCTTGTAACACTCGTGCAATTGCAAAACGCATCCCTGCCAATACTCGTTACTCCATCAGGAATTGTTATGCTAGTAAGGCTAGAGCAATTGTAAAATGCCGACCGTCCAATACTGGTCACCTTCTCCCACTGTGGCGACACCTTCGGTATAACAATATCCGTATCCGTGCACGTCCCAATTCCGCTCACGTAGCACGTCCCGTCGCCGTTACTCGTGAATTCAAGCCCCTCACTATACTTAACATTCAAAATATCCGTCGCCAGATTATCGGTGTTATAGTTAAAATACTTCTGTGCCGCTGCGCCGTATTCGAGCATGGAGCGAAGGAGGGTCTTGAGGTTTTCATCGTTAGTTCCGGTGACGCCGGGCGTCAGGCCGAGCTTGTTTGAGGCGTATCTCACCGCGCTGTATGGCACGACGCTGCTGTAATAATAGCTCTCGCCCACCTTGGCGTAGCCCTGCGCGTAGATGACGTCCGCCATTTCCTTGGCCGAAATGCCGTATTTGTATGTCACGACGTCGCAGTTCAGCGTGTCATCGTGCGCCCACTGTCCGGCAGCCTTGCCGCGAACAACCGCCGCGTCGTTGCCCTGCGCGTTCTCGTATGTGTACGAGCCCGCCTTCTGCGTGGTCTTCCAGAAAATCATGCCGTAGTCATCGGCGTCCTTGTCGACGTTTTCGAGCGACATGTCGAACCAAATGTACACGTTGCTCTCGAGCGAGAGGCTGGCCGAGCGTATGGTCAGCGTCGGAGTGTCGGCAGCCGAGACGGCCAAACCGAGCACAAGACAGCCCGCCAGAATCAACGTGATTAACAGTGAAGTTACTACTTTTTTCATCTCAATTTCCTTTCTCAAAAGCTGAAATAATCCTTGGGTAATCTGTTGTCCTCGCCGGACGTGCTTATCACGTCCCCCGTCGCGATCACAACGACCTTCACGCACGGTTTTTCATACTCTCCGCGCGCCTTGTTTTCTTCCATACTTTGTCCTCCTTTTTTGTCCTGTGGTAGATGGCCACAAAGTTTCAACCTTTATGGCACAGCGCAAAAAGCGTTGACACACTTGAACATTTTGATTTCTGACTGCAACTTTGACTGGAATCGCTGACACAAAAAGCATCAAAAAAGCTAGCTCCCACAACGCTTTTCATGCTCCCAAGTTTGACTGGAATGGCGTTTATTTTGGCCGTTTTTCGCGATTTATTCGCAGAATAATGCCTAAAATGGCAGTTTTTCTGATCTTTTTGCGCGTGCACTATTGACAGCGCAACCACCAAGTGCTATAATCAGATGATAAAATAGGCTTATAGCCATTAAAATCATGGCCATAAAGGTTGAAACTTTATGGCCATATTTTTATCACTCCGCGCTGGCGATTTTGCGGGCAGTTCTATTTCACATAACGAAAAAAACGTCCCTGCCGCAGCAAAAGCTGCGGCAGGGACGTTTTTGGATTACGGGCTGCGCTTTGCATATCGCAAAGCGTTTTTTATTCGAGATAAATTGCGCGCAGGCGCGCGATGTCGCCGTCGGTGAGGCCGAGGCCCTTGTGGAGAAATCCGGACGTGCCGCCGAAGCGCGCGTCCATCTCGTCAAACACGGCCTGAAGATACTCGCGGCGCGAGGTCAGCAGGTTGTTGAGCGAGGCGGCGGTGTGCAGGCTGAGCGCTATCACGCTCACCCCGAGGTATATCAGCTTGTTTTTGACGCGGCAGGCGCGGTTGGTGGACATGTAGTCCTTCATTATGTCCTCGCGCGACACGCCAAGCGCGAGCAGCACTGCGGCGCTCGCAACGCCGGTGCGATCCTTGCCCTGCGTGCAGTGCCAGAGCGTGCCCTCGGGCGTCTCAATCAGCTCGTGCACCATGTGGCCGAACACCCCGAGCGGAATGAGATCCGTGACCATGAGGCGGTAGACGTCTGTCAGGTGTCGGCGGGTGCCACCCTTCAGCGACATCAGTCGTTTGAGCTCGGTGCGCCGGTTGTGACGGTTGATGGAGGGATTCTGACTGTCGTTCAGCGGTGAGAGAGGGAGGTATTCCACGCCGCTCACCCGAACGTCCGGCCGCTCCGACATCTCGGACGGGCTGCGCAGGTCTATAATGCGGCGCAGTCCAATGCTGTCGCGCAGGCGGTCGGCGTCGCTGGCCTCCAGGTTGGCCAAATGCCCGCTGCGGAACAGCAGCCCGTGACGGATGTGATGCCCGTCCGTCGTGGCGATGCCGCCGAGGTCGCGGAAATTTTTTATGCTTTTTATCTTGTTTCTCATTGTTTCTTCCCGGAATAAATGCTTGCGGAACCCCGCAGGCAGTATTTTACCACACTTTCAGTATTTTGTCCATAGATAGTGATTATTTCTTCACGATTTTTTCACTCAAAAAACACTCCCGCGGTTCTTGACATACATATATTCGAAATGGTATAATAATATTATTACATATTAATATATACCGCTGTACGCGGGGATGGGAGGGAACAACATCAAAAACAAGGCAAAAGTCAGCGGCATGCGCGCAGAGATGTATGCAAAGTTCAAGGAGGCGGCGATTTCCGCACTTCCCATTATTGTGATAGTGGCGCTTCTGTGCCTGCTTGTTACCCCGCTGCCGACAGGACAACTGGTAGGCTTTCTTATCGGCGCACTTTACATCATCATAGGTACGGGACTGTTCACAATGGGCGCGGATTCGTCCATGACTATTATCGGCAACCGAATAGGCGCGGCGCTGACGCGCTCAAAAAACCTGCCGCTCATTCTTGGCGTCAGTTTTGTGCTGGGGGTGGCAGTAACGATAGCTGAACCAGACCTTCAGGTACTGGCCGAGACGGTTCCGCACATCGATAGCATGGTGCTGATAATCACGGTAGGCATCGGCGTCGGCTTCTTCCTTTCGGTTTGCATGCTCAGAATTTTCTGCGGTGTCAAACTGAAATGGCTGCTCATCGGATTCTACGCGCTGGTCTTCGCGCTGGCAGCGTTCTCTAACCAAAATTACCTCAGCATAGCCTTTGATGCAGGCGGTGTTACCACCGGTCCTATGACAGTGCCGTTCATTCTTGCGCTCGGCGTCGGTGTTGCCAACATACGAAGCGACCATGAAGCGGGGGCGGACAGCTTCGGTCTCGTCGCGCTCTGCTCGATAGGGCCGATACTTTTCGTGCTCATATTAGGTTTTCTGTTCCCGAACGGCGACGGTGTCAGCTCGATAACGACTGTCGACTGGGCCACGACCACCGACATAGGCTACGCCTTCTTCCGCGCAATTCCGGCCTACATGCTCGAGATGGCTAAGGCGCTCGCGCCTATCGTGGTGATATTCTTGCTGTTCCAGGTCGTGTCGTTCAAGCTGCCGGCACGCGGGTTCCTCAAAATATGCTCCGGAATTCTGCTTACATACGTCGGACTCGTGCTGTTTTTGACGGGCGTCAACGTCGGCTTCTCGTCGCTCGGCGCCGTGCTCGGTTCCGCGATGATGGACGGTTGGACGAAATACCTGCTCATCCCGCTTTCGATGTGCCTCGGATGGTTCATCATTTCGGCGGAACCGGCGGTTTACGTGCTCGAAAAGCAGATTGAGAGCGTCAGCTCGGGCGCTATCCCCGGCAAGTCCATCAAGCTGAGCCTGTCTATCGCCATCGCGCTCGCCATGGGACTTTCCATGCTCCGTGTCATCACCGGAATTTCTATCATGTGGATACTCGTCCCCGGCTATGCGATAGCGCTCGCGCTCACCTTCTTTGTTCCCGATATATACACTGCCATCGCGTTTGACTCGGGCGGAGTCGCCTCCGGCCCCATGACGGCGACGTTCATGCTTCAGTTCATGATAGGCGCCTGCACCCAGAACGGCGGCAACGTGCTCACCGACGCGTTCGGTATCGTGGCGACAGTCGCAATGATGCCGCTCATCTCGATACAGATACTCGGCTTCGCCTACGGTCGCAAGAAGGCCAAGGCTCCCGTCGAGCAGGTGGCGGACGACGACATCATCGAGCTGTGGGGGTGACAACATGACACATGAAAAAACGCAGGGAACGGGAGTTTGCCTATGAATTACGTTATATCGATAGTTGACCCCTACATGCTTGACCAGCTGGGCGAGATACACCGTGAGCTGGAGCTTCCGCTGACGCTTGTCGTCCACGGGCGCGGCACGGCGACAAAAAGCATGCTTGAGATGCTCGGCATTGTCGGTACAAAGGAGCGTCGTGTGGTCATGACGGTCGCCGACAAAGAGAGAACGAGTCGGCTCATTGAGGAAGAGCGGCGTCAGCTCTACATTGACGCGCCCGGCCACGGCATAATTGTGGCGGTACCTATTAAAAGTGTTGGAGGAGGGAAGACCTTGTCATATCTCAGTGGCGGACACAGCACGGGCGGCCAGCCCACGCTGAATTACGATTACGAGCTCATTCTGGCGATTGCCAACGAAGGATACACCGATGCAGTCATGGACGCGGCGCGCGCCGCAGGGGCTCGCGGCGGCACGGTTCTGCACGGCAAGGGAACCGGTTCCAAGGACGCGGAGAAGTTCTTCCGCGTGTCTATCGCGCAGGAAAAGGAGCTTATCCTGATAGTAGCCAAGAGCGATGAAAAGACGGCTATCATGCGTTCCATCATCGCGAATGCCGGTGTCAACACCGAGGCGGGCGCGGTGGTCATATCGCTGCCCGTGACCGAGGTCGCAGGCTTCGGCGTTCTGACCAAGACCGAGGAATGATTGAATAATAAAAGTCCCGCCCCCGCCTTTCGGCGGGGGCGGGTTTATTTTTGGATTATTCGAGGGGAATGACAACGCTTACCCATTTGCTGACATTGTCGCCGTCAACGACGCGGAAGGCCACGCTGCAGGCCACTCGGTTTCTGTCGAAAATAACAAGCTGTTTGTTGCTATCCAGCTCTATGTTGCAGGTCTGATTATTGAGAGATGCACCAATGATCTGTCTGACCTTCGCGTCGGTGAAATCCGCCGGAAGCTCGACCTTGTCAAATGCGCCTAAGTTATACGCGTAATATTTCAGCAGCGTGCCTTTTTCGGTCAGCACTATTGTAATACGGTCAGTGTTTTTATATGTGCCGATCTCTCTGGCGACCGGCTTGAAAAAGCACCATACGACAGTTCCGCTTGTGTCCGGCAGCTCGGCGGAGTACCGCGCGAGAGCCTCGGCTCCAAACAACTGCGTCAGGTACTCCTGTGCTCTTGCAAGCGACTCTTCGGGGGACAATGCCTCGTCGTTTTTTGTGACTGTTCTTTGAAAATGCGAGAACGACAGCGCGCTTTCAAAGTACGTGACTCTTCCGGTGCAGTCAACCTCAATTTTGTCGCCAGCCGCAGTTTTATATAGATAATACGGACTGTTGAAGTCAGAAACCGAAATTTCCGCGAGGTTTGCGGAGTAATCGTTACCTAAAATCGAGACGGATATTTGCTGTTGCGCGTCGGCGCGGAATGACTCCGCGGTGGCCTTTTGCCAGCAGTGCGCCGAAATGATGCCCTTGTCGACGTCCTTCGCGGATACCTCTTCGGCAAGGTGATCGGCGTTGCTGACATTAAAATATGCGGTAAATGCGACATATTTCCCGTCATCGCCGCCATCGGAACCGGCTTTGGCGCAAGAGCCAAACAATAAAACAAAGCACAATAGACAAATGGCGAACGATAGCCTTCTTTTCATGACAATTTTCCTCCTTCCGCAGACTGGTGCGGCGAATTATTCGCATGTGCCCCCGCCGAAAGGCTGGGGCGGGGTTTTTTGTGGGTTATTCGAGGGGAATTATGACCCCTGTCCATTCGCTGGCGGAGCCGTTGTCGGTGATTCTGAAATAGGTGCTGCAAGCAAGCCTGCCGTCAGACAAAATTATCAGCTTTTTGGTTTCATCGCTGAGCTCAATGGTCTTTGTGCGGTCGGTCAGAGAGTTTTTTATGATTTCTATTATTTTGTTGTCGTCGAAGCCGTCGGGCAGCTTTTTGCCGTCATATTTGCCCACGTTGTAGGCCTCGTAGCTGAGAAATTCACCATCGGAAGCGCCGATTTTTATGACTATTTTATCTACGACGCTGTACGAGTCAAACCCCGTTTCGGTTCTGCGAAAGCGCACGCGGATGGAATTAGCCCAGACATCGGGCAATTCTCCGGTATATTCGGCGGCAAGCTGTGCGCCGAAAATCTCGGACAGATATTCGGTTGCCTTGGCCAACGCTTCTTCAGGGGTCAGGCAGTTGCTTGTGTCAACGGCGCTGTGGAAAAGGGAAGCGTAGCGCGCGGTTTCAAAGACAACGACGTTTCCGGACTGGTCGACAGTGATTTTGTCACCGTTTGCGGTTTTGTAGGTGTACGTCGGCTCAAATACGGCACGTATGTTTTTGCTCTCATAGTTGGCGGTGTAGCTGTTTCCGAGGACGCTCGCCGAGAGTGTGGCGCTTTGCGGCATCGGGATGTCTTCGCTGCTCAAATAGGAGTAGGTGCGTGAGGCAGCTACCTTTTCTCCGGCCGCCGCGCTTCCCTCGGCTTCCGCGGCGCAGATATAGGCGGTCATGGGCAAGTAGCCAGACTTAGCGTCGTCCGCCGGAGAGCAGGCTGAAAAGATGAGAATAAAAACGGCTAAAAGCATGGCGATTGATATTAATTTTTTCATCTTAATCTGTTCTCCTTTCGCGAACATCATCGGCTGCCTCGGCTAAGTGTTTTTCATAAGAGCCCCCGCCTTTCGGCGGGGGCGGGGTTTTTTTGTGGGTTATTCAAGGGGGATAAGCACACTTATCCACTCGCTCGCGCTGTCCCCGTTGATGACGCGGAAGCTCATGGTGCAGGCCACTCGCTGGCCTTCAAGTGTAGTGAGCGTTCTGCTTTCGCTCAACTCGATGTTATTCAGCTTGGTTGTGAGGGAAGCGTTTATTATTTCCCTGATTTTGGCGTCTGTGAAGCCGGTAGGAATTGCGTTTTGGTCAAATGCGCCGACGTTGGATGCAATGTACGATAAAAGCTCGCCTTTTTCTGACAGCTTGAAGGTTATTGCTTCTGTGGTGCTGTATACTCCGTTGATTTTGTCGACAACAGGCTCGAATACAACCCAGACGGTTGAAGCGCTTGTGTCGGGGAGCTTCGCGTCAAAGCGAGCGGCAGTTTCCTCACCAAATATCCGAACGAGATAATCTTTAGCCTTCTCCAACGCTTCTTCGGGGGATAGCGCATCCTTGGCGTCAACAAAATCGGCTATATGCGAAAATGATGCAGCGCTCGCATATTGCCTTATATTTCCCGATGAGTCGACCTCAAACACATCGCCCTGCTCGGATCTGTATTCAAAACAGGCAATTCCGTAACCGACTGATTTTTTGCTTTTATAAGAAACGGTATACTGCTGTTCTAAAAGTGTCAGCGATATTTCGGTTTGCTGGGGGTCCGGCAGGCGTTCAGGCTGCAATGATATTAAATTGCGTTCTGATTTTACGTCTTGCCGCAAATCTCCGAGATAATCGGGAGAAAAGTAAGCTGTGAGGGCGGTGTATTGTTCGTCGTCGGAGCCTTTTTTGTCTTCCGGTGCTGTCGCACACGAGAAGAGACATAGAAAAATACACGTGATGCAAATAGCGGTCAATGCCTTTCTTTTCATGGCTAAAATCTCCTTAATCAATGCACGTTATTTGAGAGTTTCGGTAATTAATTGCTGAATTTTGCCGTATTCCCACACACATCATAGAAGAAGGGCTTATAGGATTCTGTTCCCAAACCTCTTGTGTCAGAAATGGCCTGATAAAAAGCGTCTCTCATCAATATAAGTTGACTGCCATAATGTTCAGAATAATATTCAAAAATAATTTTAGTAAAGCTCTGAACCTTTGCGCAGTCTGCTAGCCCGTCAAAGCCTATTGCGCAACTTGCCCCTTTGCCGACTATCGCTCTAACAAAGTTTGATGACGAGCTGTTGGTGTATTCTCCTTCAGCAGAGTGGCACGATATGAGCAATGCACAGTCGAGATTTCTTAAAGAATTGGCTGCCAATCCGTTTATATCGGAAAGTTCAAACTTTAAAGTTCCGCCTAAGTTTCGACCTAAACTATCCCGAGCATTTAATATGAAATGGTCCTGACTTCCATGCACCATTAAAGTTAAAATGTCACTTTGGGTGAAAACATCCTCAACATCGTCGATAGCCAAAGCCGGGGTTGCTCCGGTGGTAAATAAGAGATTTTGATTGTCATACCCGCGTAGGTACAGCGCAGGGCATGCGTAATTGAATATATAGGCGTGTGAGGTGTTATGTGAGAAATCTTCTGCCGCGTAAATTGTCAGGTCGTAATTGTAGTAATAATGGGATCGTATTATACGCCATCTGCCAGTTTGATTGCTTGAAGCAACAAGATTGGGCGCGTTTGAACTTATCCCTAATACTATTGAGGCAGTGCCGTTGGAGACTGCATTTTTAGGGGCGATGTGATAATAATTGCCGGTCTTTATGATTTTCCACAGGCATTTGTCTTTTGAGAACGATCCCCGAATAGAAAGCGACGCACCAACAGACGCACCCGAATAACTCAAATAGCCGCCATCCTGCAATATGGAAAAGCAACGGCCGCCTTCGTATTTTGCATACCACTCAAATAATTCACTATTGTTGAATGGACTGCAGGAGACTGTTCCATAGGAAGAATCGCAGCCTAACATCTTATCGTTAATTGCATATTCAGTATTATATTGCTGAATATGAATGGAGCCCTCCTGAAGTCCATGATACGGGGCGGATTCTGTAAGATATAGTCGAACCGATCCATTTGTGCTGGGACTATACTGGCGCAGATAATAGGAACTGTTGAAGCCAATAGCAAGCGTGTAATTACTGCACTTAGTAAGAAGCCTGTATCGCATACTCGTTCCTATCTGCTCAACCCGGAACAATTGTCCGGTTGAATAGCCGGAAGAGGGGCGGCTGCTGATTACTACTTCAGCATCGGTAGACGAAGAATTGTTTTTTACGGTCAGATATTTATCGCTGTGTGTGTCTTGAATTGCGTAGTCGGAACCGTGCTTGATGAACCGCCATTCCTGGCATTCATCCCCGTTATAGGGATAGGTCCAAACCACGGAGTTGTCGGCGGTTTGTGCGTTTTGAAAGTCAAATACCCTGTTGTTTACATTTTGAGTTCCAATGGTGTAAATTCGATTTGGTTCGGGCGTTCCCGCCATGACGTCGCCGTTTTCTCTCGCGGAGTATTCGGCGAATATACTGAGCGGGGCGAGTAAAATGAAGCAAATCATACAGAATGTCAGGACTTTTGTGAATTTTCTTTTCGTTTGTGTTCCGCCGTGCTCGTGTTTTTTGGAAATTGGCGCCATCTCCATATTTATGATATCATATTCTTGCCAACCTGTCAATACAACATTTTGCCTGAAAATTGGTCAAATTTTCTGTGCAATTTGTCGCGTTCCTCGCCTGCACTAAATAAACTTTATGCTACAAATGCAGACAAAAAGCGCTCCTCCTGCGGCTTTTGCCACTGGGAAGCGCTTTTGTATAGCTGTTTATTTGCCGGTGATGCAGTCGGCGACGTATATGCCCATCGCGCCGGACTGGGAAAGGCCACGGCAGATGCCGCTGCCGTCGCCGATTATGTAGACGTTCGGCACGAGCTCGAAGCGGTCGTTCATAAAGACGGGGCGTATGGAGTAGTATTTGCTCTCACAGCCGTAGAGCAGGGTGTCGTCGTTGGCGGTGCCGGGCGCGACCTGGTCGAGCGCGTACAGCGTTTCGATGATGTTGGTCAGCGTGCGGTGGGGAAGGACGAGCGAAATGTCGCCCGCCGTCGCTTTGAGCGTCGGAATGACGCTGTTCTGGCCGAGACGGTGGTCGTTGGTACGGCGGCCGCGGATGAGGTCGCCGAAGCGCTGAACCAGCACGTTTCCGTTGCCTATCATGTTCGCCAGACGCGAGATGTTCTCGGCGTACTGCGTGGGCTGGTCGAACGGCGCGGTGAAGTGGATGCTTGAGAGTATGGCGAAGTTGCAGTTGTCCGTCTTTTTTTCGGGCTCTGCGAAGGCGTGACCGTTGGCTGTGATGATGCCGTGGTTGTTCTCGGCCGAGACTATGCCGCCCTTGTTGAAGCAGAACATGCGGCAGCGATCCTCAAAAGTCTTTGTGCGGTAAAGAATTTTCGGCTCGTATATTTTATCCGAAAACTCGCGCCAGATGAGATCCTTCATTTCTACGCGAACGCCGATGTCGACCGAGTTTGAAAGCATGCGGACGCCGTGCTCGTTGCAGAAGTTCTCGACGAATGCAGCGCCGCCGCGTCCGGTCGCGATGATGATGTGAGATGCGGACAGCTCGTCCCCTCCCGCCATGTGGAGCAGGTAGTCGCCATCCTTGCCGGTGACGCCGGTGCACTCGCAGTTTGAGTGCATTTCGACGCCCATCTCGTCCAGCGCGTGGATGAGGTTGCGCATGGTGAGGAAGTTGTTGTCGGTGCCGAGGTGCTTGACGTTCATGTCGAGCAGGCGCAGGTTGTGCTGCAGGCACTTGAGCGCCAGCGCTGCGTTGGAGCGGTATATCTCGGGCACGCCCGAGGTGCAGTATTCGTTAAGTATTTTGTCGACTTCGTTGATGTAGAAATTGGCTCTGTCGTCGCCCAGCTCCTCGCCGAGAGTGCCTCCGTACGCGGTGCCGAGATTGAATTTACCGTCCGAGAATGCTCCCGCACCGGCAAACCCGGACGTTATCGAGCAAATCTTGCAGTGTGCGCAGGTCTTGTCCTTACCTGCGGGACAGTGGCGATGGTCAATTGTGTTGCCTCGCTCGAGAATCACAATTTTCAGCGAGGGGTCGTTGCGATGGAGACGGTAGGCTGCCATGAGGCCTCCGATGCCGCCGCCGATGATGGCTACATCGAATCTTTTCATTTTATCCCTTTTTCTATCTGGCGCAGTGCAGATAACGGCGCTCCGGCTGTGAATTACATATACTATGTAGCCGCGCAGGCCGCGTGTTCTCACAATATTATATTATACCATATCTCGAGCGCCGTGTCAACACAAATTATGCGCCGACTGACGCAATCCGGCAAATAAAACGGGCGCGTCGTTGCATAATAATGGTGTGAGGTGAGAGCATGAAAACTGATTGGCGAAACCTGGCGGCGCAGCTCATCTGCGCGGCGACAGGGCTTGCGGCGGCCTACTTCGCGGTGAAGTACTTACTTTGCGCGCTGCTACCGTTTTTGATAGCGTGGGGTGTGGCGCTGGCGGTGTCTCCTGCGGCGGCGTGGCTTTCGGGGCGGACGCACACGCCGCGCTGGCTGTGGGTCGTGATAATACTTGTCCTCGGGCTCGGGACGCTCGCGGGCATCCTTTGGCTTGCGGTCGACCGGCTCGTGCTTGAGACGGGGGCGCTTTTGTCGCGACTCGGTGAGATACGCGCGTCCGACATTTCGGGCATGATCGACCGCGTCATCTCGCGCCTGCCGCTGCTCGACGAGCTGGCGGGCGCGGGCGCAGACGAGCGTGCGCAGATAGTGGGCGTGCTCATGGACGCGCTGAGCGGCGTGCTGACCTGGCTCGGCGGAACGCTGTCCTCCTTTGCGCTGCGGACGGTGACGGGACTCCCGTCCGGACTGCTCGCGCTGACGGTGACGGTCGTGGCCTGTTTTTACTTTTCGCTTCAGCTCGACGCAATACACGCCGCGCTGTCGGCGCTGCTGCCCGAGCGTGCGCGAGCCGCCATGTCTGGCGGCGACGGCGCGCAGCCCATGCGTCGGCGGGTGACGCGCGGCCTTTGGCGCTGGCTCCGGGCATACGGAATACTTTTCTTCATGACGTTCGGCGAGCTGCTGGCCGGATTTTTGATGCTTGGGGTGGACTATGCGCTGCTCGTGGCGCTGCTCGTGGCGGTCATTGACCTTTTGCCCGTGCTCGGAACGGGCACGGTGCTGGTTCCGTGGGCGCTTTGGTGTCTCGTCACCGGACAGGTGGGGCGGGGAATCGGCCTGCTTGTGCTTTACGGCGTGATAACGGTCGTGCGGCAGGTTGCTGAGCCGCATGTGGTCGGGAGCAGCTTCGGGATGCACCCGCTGCTGTCGCTGATGGCGATGTACGTCGGGTTCCGGCTGCTCGGAGTTGTCGGAATGATTCTTTTCCCGGCAATTCTAGTGCTCATCGGCATATGGAGGCCGTGGGAGACGGAAAAAGAGCCCACAGTCAAGTGACTGTGGGCTGATTTTTTATGTACCACCGTGCGACTGCGCTATCACAACTGCGCAGTGAAGCATCAAGCGCGTCCGGCAGAGCCGCACACGTTTATGCGCTCGCGGACGACCTCCGAAACAAGCTCCATTCCGGCCTTGCCCGGCTTTTTGGGGTCGAACAGGGCGGGGTCTTTAAGCGTGTTCCGCCAGCCGCCGGTGAAGGCCTGGCGCAGCTCGGTCGCAAAGTTGACCTTGCAGATGCCGCGCTCAACGCACTCACGAACGGCCTCGGTCGTGAGTCCCGAAGCGCCGTGAAGCACGAGCGGGAGATCAAGTCCGGCTGCGACGAGGTGATCGCGGATGGCGGCGAGCCGCACGGTGTCAAGCACGGGTGTCGTGCGGTAGACGCCGTGAGCGGTACCGATGGCGACCGCCAGCGAGCTGACTGCCGTCCGGCGAACGAAATCGACTGCGGTGTCGGGGTCAGTGTAGCCCGGCGAGCCGCCCTCGAGGTCGTCCTCCTTGCCGCCGACGCGGCCGAGCTCTGCCTCGACCGGAATGCCTTTGACGCACGCGGTGTCGACCACGCGGCGGGTGAGGGCGACGTTTTCATCGTACGGCAGATGCGAGCCGTCGATCATAACGGAGGAATAGCCGTTTGCCATGGCGTCGACGGCGAGACTGTAGCTGTCGCCGTGGTCAAGGTGCAGTGCGACGGGAACGCTCGCGCGCCCGGCCAGGAAATAGACCATCGTGCTGAACATCCCGCACCCCGCGTACCGTATGGTTGATGGGGTGGTTTGCAGAATGACCGGCGAGCGCATTTGCTCCGCCGTCCGGATAACGGCCATGCACATTTCCATATTTTCAACGTTGAAGGCCCCGACGGCGTAGTGCTCGGCCTTGGCGTCAGAGAGCATGGCGGATGTGGAAACATACGGCATTTTATTTTCCTTTCGTCGGCTTATCAGCCGAGCTTGGTGTAAATGTTGGTGACGTTCTTGGCCCAGAGCTTCTTCTGGCCGGTGGAGTAAGAGATCCAGTCGACTGTGGGATAAGAGGCCTGACGGAATGCTGAGAAGCAACTGATCTGGTCGGCGAAGATACGGCCGGTGTCGTAGACGAGCGTGTCGTGCAGCAGGTCGAACATGCGGGCGTTATCCTCGGTGCCAAGGTATCTGTACTGGAACGCCTCATGATAGACGACAGGAGTCAGGTTGGCTGCGCCCTCGTAGCCGAGGTACTCAAGCACCGCGCCGGACATAGTCGTGTCGGGAGCATCGATCGGGACGCTGTACATGGTTACCCAGTAGCCGACGATGGTCGCGTAGTCCTTCTGGTCGGTGTCATACTTAGGGAAGGGGAGAATGCCGAAGTCGAACTCAACGTCCTTGAGGTAGTTCTGCACGTCGGCGATTGAGCCGCAGTGGAAGATGGAGCGACCCTCGGTGAAGGCCTTGTTTATTGCCTCGAGAGCAACGTCGCCGTTGTCATTGAGCAGGCTCTGGCAAGCCTTGAACCAGTTGACCATGCGCTCGGAGCTTACGTCGTCGGACACGCGGAGGGTGCCGTCGGACTCTGCGGTGATGTACTTGAAGCCGCCGCCGTAGAAGAAGTTATCGTAGACAACGTTGTTGGCAATGGTGATGCCGTAGGACTGGTCAACGCCGCCGTCGAGAGAGACGTGGCCGAGAGCCAGCTCCTTGAATTTTTCAAGCGTCCAGGCCCCGTTGTCGACTATGTCGTAGACATTCTCGAGGTTGAGGTTTTTGGTCATGTCGAGGTTGACCATGACGGTGCCCATGTTACGGATGAGCGTGGGGGTGATGTCGCCGGTTGCGAAGTACAGCTTTCCGTTGATCGAGCATGCCTTGGCGATGTCGCCCGGCCACCAGGAGCTCTCGAGGTTGAGGTACTCAACGTCGTTGAGGTCGGAGTAAAGCGACTGCATGGTGCCGATAGCGGCGGCAGGGGTGTACTGACCGACGATGTCATAGGCGTGCGATTCGGTGAGAACGCTGCCTGCAACGGCCTGAATGAAGCTGTTGCGGTTTTCCCACTCACCTGCCTGCTTGACGACGTTGAGCTTGATGCCGAAGCGCTCCTCGGTGTTGAGCTTGCGGGTGTAGATTGCGTCGCCTATAAGCTCACCTGCAACGCCCTCGGAGTCCCACTCCCACTGGGTCTGGTTGGACCAGGTGAAGATTGTGAAGGTCTTGCCTGTGAATTTAACGTCGTCGGGAATCTGAATCGGAGAGATCGAGGTCTCGGCGTCGGACGATGCGTTCCCGCCGGAGGGAGTCGTGTCGGCTTGGGAAGGAGTCGTAGTGTCCTTTGAAGTGTCGTCGGGATTCTTGGCGCAGGCGGCAAAGACGACGAGCGCCGTCAGCAGAGCCAGAACCGCGGCAATGATACGAACTGATTTCATAGTTAGCATTCTACCTTTCTTTTTATTTTAATTTTGCATCAACATATTTAGGAGAATGGTCTGAGATGTCGTAGGTCTGGTTGCTCGTGATGGTGGCGAAGGCGCGTGCCTCGCAGGTCGCGGACATGAAGATGTGGTCGATGGAGTTCCCGCTCTCGCCACGCGGCGTGCCGAGATATCCGCATCCGCCCGAGACGTTGAGCAGCGTTCCGGCGTCGCGCGCGGCGTACTTTGCGTCGACAGCGCCGGTAAGCTCCAGAAAGTACTTGTAATTTTCGGTTTCCTGAATGGTGTTGTAGTCGGCGGTGCAGAAGTAGGGGTATGGGTACTTGGCCGTGACGCGTTTGATGAGCGCGGCCTCCTCCGTCGCCTGACGGTGGGCGTGCTCTGCGGTGTCCCAGCACCAGTGGGTGTTGAACAGGCAGAACTTTACGTCGCTTGTCTTGGACGAGAAGACGGCGTAGGTCACAAGGCGGATGTTGTTGGGGCCGTCGGTGGAGAAATACTCAACGCCGGAGTCGATAACATCGTATTTGGTCTTGTCGTAGAGAATGGAGGAGTAGTTTGTAAGTCCGGTCGGCGTTTTGGGATGGAGAAATACGTATTTGTCACCGACGTACTTGGGCAAATAGCTGTACCATGCATTGGTGACCTCCTGAACGCCGACGACGTCAGGCTGATAAACGTCGAGCACGGCCGCGAATATCTCGACGCGGCGCGCAACGGGAGTTGTGCCGCCCCAGGTTTCCATTTCGGCGAGAATGTTTGCGGTCATAATGCGGATGTCAGCGCCCTCGGCCAGCGGCGCGGACTTGACGGTGCGCATACTGTCTACCAGAAGCTCGCCCTCGGCAATCGCGACGTTCTCCGAGCCGCTGTAAAGGTAGCGCGAGGAGAAGCGGGTGGTTGCCTGCAGGCAGGAGTAGGGCTTGCCGGTGATGAGCAGGCGGCCGTCGGTGACGCCGAGCGCGTACTGCAGCGTCTCGCAGGGGTGCGCCGTCATGAAGGCGGAGGACTGCGGCCGGTTGGTCGGGCCTACGAGTATCTCTTTGTTGACGGGATCCGCGGCGGTGTCGGCGACTACCTCGAGCACGTAGCCGTAGCGCTCACCGATGAGGTCACGCAGCTGCTCGGCGGAGGCCATGTAGCCGTTTTCGCCCTTGGCGTAGACTATTTTGTAGTCGCGCAGCTCGTTGCCTGCAATTGTCAGCGAGGCTACCGCGGGCTTCGAGATGAAGGTGTAGGGCGTGAAGAGCAGGCTGGTTTTGCCGGCTTCGTCGGTCTTGAGGTTGTCCTTGATGAGGTTTTTGCGATAGTAGTTGATGGCGCGGACGGTCAGCTCGACCGAGTGAGCCGTGATGACTATCTTGTGTCCGGACTGGACTATGGCGTAATCGCTCATTTTGAGGTCATTGAGAACCTCGGCGGTCTCGTCGTAGTTTGTCTTGCCGACGAGGATTTCGTAGGCCTCGCTGTCGTGCGACTCACCCCTTTTGATGAAGTCGTTGTTTGTTTTTATCGTGACACCGGTCGCCTCTTTGATGTCGTTGGCCAGCGACCTGACGGCCTGGAACAGCTCGGTCCCGGGCGAGTCGGGGTAGACGATGGTGAACTTGGACGCTCCGTCTTCAACGATTTTGAGCTCCTCGACTATCTCGGCGGAAGTGTCGGGCGTGTTGTCCGAGCTGTCGGACCCTGACGTGTCGTCGCCTCCGGGATTGGTTCCGGCGCAGCCTGCAAGGCAGGCGAGAAGCATTATGAGCGCCAAAAATAAAGCAGTTTTCTTCATTATTATATATGTACGTATATATCACTTGACTATATCCGCAAGATCGGCCTCTGTTATGCCGACGAGGCGCGAAATATCATCGCCTTTGCGGATGTTGTCAAGGCCGGCGAGCGAATGAGTGTCGGTTCCGAATGTGAAGCGGCAGCCGGCGGCCAGCGCCAGCTTCATGACTCTGATGAAGGGTTCCTCAGCGTAGTCGTTCTCGGGGTGGATGAAGGTTCCGGTGTTGATCTCGATGGCAACGCCGAGCGCGTGTGCGCGCTTGAAGCACTCGGTCAGCTCCTCAGAGGGAACGGCGTCGATTATCTTCTTCTGCATGTCTTTTGAGAATCCGCAGGGGTGGAAGGGGTGCGCGATGGAGGTGGGAACCGTGCGCGCCAGCTTTTCAAACTCGCTGTTGGCCATCAGCTCGTTGAAGGAGTCGACCATAAAGCGTGCGCAATATTCGACCATGTCAACGGTGTGCGGGAAGAAGGTGTCGTTGCTCACGAAGGTGTCCATCTCGCCGTAGCCGAGAGCCCACGCCATCTTCTGAACCTGCGCCTCACTCAGCTCGGGCAGAACCGACGCTATGCGCTCAGCCAACAGGCGACGAACGGCAAGCGAGTCGTCGTTGTCGTTCATGACGCTGTTGCGCATGTGCATGTGGGAGTGGGGGACAAGAACGTAATCAAACTGTTTTGCGGTCTCAGCCAGCATACCGAGAGTGTGCTTCGCGGCGAAGAATTCGGTCTCGGTGCCGCAGAGCACCTTGAGACCGCAGGTGTCGGCAGGGATGCACTCCTTCTGCTGAAGGCCGTAGCTTATCATTTGGTTTTTGTACCATGAGGAAGCTCCGGGAACCTTTTCGTCCCACAGGTGATTGGACAGACCGAAGACGGTGTGCCCCAGCTCAGCCGCACGGCGCACGTAGTTTGCGACAGTGGCCTTGGGGTCATAGCAGCAGCGTGACAGTGTGGTGTGTGTGTGGATGTCGTGCTTGATTTCCATAACGGTTGCCTTTCTTATGTATGTAATTTATTTTTTCAATCGGTTGCTTTGATAAAATCGTTAACTACCGCGTCCTGAAGCGCGCTGAACAGCTCGGGGGCGCGTCCGCCGACGGGCTTGCCGTCAAGCTCGCAGGCGCCGAGGCAGAACGAGGTCGAGCCCGAGACGATTATCTCGTCTGCGTCGCGGAGCGTGTCGAGATTGAACGGCGTTTCGTCGACCGGGATGTCGAGCTCTCCGCAGAAGCGTATCAGATTTGCGCGGGCGATGCCGGGGAGGATGAGATTATCTGTAGGGGCGGTGTGGAAAACGCCGTCCTTCAGTATGCTGACGTTGGAGTGCGAGCACTCGGTCACGCGGCCGTCGCGGTGAAAGACTGCTTCATAGCAGCCCGCCATCGTTGCGCGGTGACAGGCCATGACGGTGGGAATGAGGTTAAGAGTTTTTATGTTGCAGTGGAGGAAGCGTGTGTCGGGCTGTGTTATCAGCTTTACGCGCTCGTTGAGGTCACGGAATGTGATAGGGCGCAGCGTGATCCACATGTTGCCGGGTACGAGCGGCTCTGCGTAGTCCTGCGCGCGGTAGAGCGAGCCTGCCCGCGTCACCTGCCAGTAGACGAACTGCTCGGGCGCGTCAACGCGTTTCACCATGTCGCAGAGCAGCTCACGCAGCTCGGCCTTGGTGTGCGGAATGACGATGTCAAGCATCTCGGCGCTTCTGAAAAAGCGGTCGATGTGCTCGTCGAGCATGTAGATTTTGTGGTTGCGGCAGCAGGTTGCGTCGTAGACGCCGTCGCCGAACCAGCACGCGCGATCGCTCATCGGAATTGTCATTTCGCTAAGCGGGGCGAAGCGGCCATTGTAGTAACCAAGATCTTTCATCTTATTGCCTCAAATCAAAATCTTATTTTATATCAGTATAACATTTTACCGGACAAATGTCAAGACAGAGCGCGACGGCAAGCGTGATTTTTTGCTGACAATTGTGACCTTTTTGTCTTGGCAGCAATAAAGCTCCCGTAAGGCTGTGCCTTACGGGAGCTATTTTGCTTTGTGTTTTGTTTTGCGTGAAGCAGCTTATCTCGTTCCGCCGCCGAAGCCGCCGCCCGAGAAGCCGCCGCCTCCGCCAAACGATGAACCGCCTCCGCCTCCGCTCGAGTTGACATGGTGCGCCTCGGCGTAGGCCATACGGTAGGAGTTGTTGATTACGCTGTTGAGAATGAGGAAGCTGGCAAGGCTGTTGTCAAACGACTCGACCTCGGGGTCGGCGCAGGGAGCCAGCTTGCGCAGCTCCTTCATGACATTGTCTGCGGCCTCGAGCAGCGTGGCGTAGACCATATATTCCTTCCAGAGCGCGACCTCAATGGTTGTGCGCTCCTTCATTAGCGTGAATTCCTCAATGTAGTTCGAGAAGCCGGCCAGCTGGTCGAGCACGGCGACGCCCTCGGGCGTCAGGTCGCGCAGGTAGCGGGTCTGGTCGGATTTCTCCGGCTTTACGTAGCAGCCCATGACGCGCAGCGCCTTGCGACCGCGGAACTCAGCCGTGTCAAGCGGCGCTTCGAACTTGGAAAAGTGCCCTGTGATCTGCCTTTTGATCTGATCCTGCGTGGCAGTATCGCTGCCGTCCGGGCAGGCCTTGACGAGCGCGGAGTACAACTTTGAAAGCAGCTCTTCCTCCTCGGGAGGCTTCTTTACGAAGGTCAGCTGCATCTTTTTGGGGGTGTCGACCTGTGGGGAGGCCGTGATGTAGCCATCGGACATCATGCGCAGCAGCACGGCGCTGAGCAGCGACTGTGCGTGCGACATACCGAACGCTTTAGCCATAGCATACGAGCGCTCGAGGTCGCCGCCGCAGGGAATGTCACGGTAAAAATCGGCATTCTTCATGTGTCTGCGCGTGCGGGAACGCTGAATCGAGGACCAGATGGCAAGGTAGAGGAAGAATCCGACCATCGCAATCATCACGATTGCAAACAGTACCGTCAGAATAAACCCGAACAGGTCGAATTTTTTCTCATAACTGCTACCCTTGAAGGCGTTGTCCTTAAGCTCTTCAAACGACATGTCGGACACGCGGGTGGGGGAGCAGATGCCGCTGTCAAGTCTCAGCAGTATTATCATGCTGGACTCGGTGCCGTCGAGCGGGACGTCAGTCTCGGCGACGACAGTGCCGCTGTTGAACAGAATTGTGCCCTCGTAGCCGAAGGCCCAAATGCCGCTGTTTTCCTCCGACAGCTCAACGCCGTCGGGGGCGAAGATGGTCAGCGTAACGTCCGACGGGAATACGGACATGCCGGGGTTGATGAACTGGAACAGAAATCCGTCCTCGCCGTCGCTGTACGAGCCGACGAGGCCCGTCACGGTGTAGGAGAAGGAGTAGAAATTGTCGCCGTACTCGGAGATGCCGAAGCACAGCTCGTAGCCCTCGTCAGTCGTGACGATGCCGCATTTGCGCGCCTTTTCCTCAAAGCCGGCGTTGACGTCCCAGTCGCCGATGTTTTCGTACGAGCCCTTGTCATCGGACACGGCGAAGTCGGTAATGTCCATGTCTCCGAGGTTCTGGATGGGAATGTACATCTCCGTACCCTCGTCGAAGCTGCCCGACCAGGTCTGCGTTACGCGCGCGCTGCCGTCCTCGAAGATTTTGACGTAGACATTTATCGTCGGAACTCTGTTGCGCGCCGCCGCGGTAAGCGGCAGGGCAAGAGCCAGCGTGACGACAAGCAGCGCGACGCCGAGAAGTCTTATAAAGCGGTTGTGCTTCATGTTATTCAGTGCATGGAGGGCATTTCGGTCTTTCCTGCGGGGGTCTCGAGATATTCGCGGATGCCGAAGTGCAGCATGGAAGCGACGATGGAGGAGGGGAACATGCGGCAGGCGCGGTTGAGCTTTGTAACGCTGTCGTTGTAGACCATGCGGCTCATGCGCACGGTGTCCTCATACTTGTTGACGCTGTCCATTGTTTTGAGGTAGACGTCGTTGGATTTGAGTTCGGGATAAGCCTCGGCGACGGCGTTGATGCAGGTCGCGGCGCTCTTGAGCGCGGCCTCCTGCGCCTGAACGTCGGCAGGGGAGCTGGTGGGTGTGAGCTGACGGCGCAGTTTGATGGATTCCATAAACACCTCGGTCTCGTGGCTTGCGAACTGACGTGCAAGGTCAGAGAGGGCGGTGAGTGCGTCCCAGCGCGAGTTGAGCTGAACGCCTATCTGCGACATTGAGTTGTTGATGTTTTCGTCGAGTCTGACAAGGTTGCGCTGTGTAGAGATGAGGTAGATCACTATCACGAGCACGACTGCGGCTACTGCGATAATTGCTATGATGGGTCCCATTTAAAGGCCTCCTGTTTGATATTGCCGCGGATGTGACCGCCGCTGAATATATTTTACTACATAAATTAACATAAGTCAATAGCAGGTGTAATATATTAACGCGCCAAACCAAAAAAACGAGCAAACTGCCCATAAAGCTGTTGATATTGCGGTGGCGATATGTTATAATTGAATGGGATTTCAAGCATTGGAGGAGAGGCTATGAACCGACGAAATCAACTCATAAGATCCGCCGCGGCGACGGCGCTGCTTGTGCTCACACTTGCGTCATGCGGCACGCATGGCGGCGGCGACGGCACAACCACCCCCGGCTCCGCCCCCCCGACCACGACCACCGAGGCACAAACCACTCTCAGCGAGGAGGCGAAGCAGATGATAGAAGAGGTCAGCCGCAAGCGATATGACGGCGAATATTCGGAGCACACCGGCGCGCTCGCCGGAACCGACGCCATCGGACGCACTCTGCAGCTCGACGTTACCGTCGAGAAGGGCGGCGAGCGCAGCGTGGGACTGTTCTATTTTCTCTGGCAGGGACAGCACGGCACCGACGGGCCGTATGACAACTCCGTCATCGCCGCCACTCCGGGCGCGACGGCGAGCGAGGCGGCATGGCTGGCGGCTGGCGGCGGCAAGGTCGGCGCGCACCACTTCTGGGGACAGCCCATGTTCGGCTACTACACCTCAAACGACACCTGGGTCATGCGCAAGCACATTCAGATGCTGACGGACATCGGCGTCGACTACCTCGTTTTCGACACGACCAACGCCTATACCTACTCCGACCAGGCGCTCAAGCTGATGTCGTTGCTGAATGTCTACCACAAGGCGGGCTTTGACGTCCCGCAGGTGGCGTTCTACACCAACTCGAGCTCCGGAAAGACCATAAACGAAATATACGAGAAGATTTATAAGGCGCACCCCGAGTACAGCGAGCTGTGGTTCCTCTGGGACGGCAAGCCCATGATAGTCGGCGTCAGCGCGGACAAGGAAATCTCGTCCGAGGCGCGCGGGTTTTTCCGCATAAAGGAGAGCCAGTGGCCAAACGCTGCGCGAAAAGACGACGGCTTCCCCTGGATGGAATTCTCACGCGTGCTCAAGAGCTCGGCCGTTTACGGGCTCAACGGGCGGCGCGAGATACTCAACGTCTCGATAGCCCAGCACAACGCGACCATCACCATGAGCGCCACCGCGTGGTACGGCGGAAACGACCGCACACGCTCGTGGCACGACGGCAAGAACGACCCGTCGGTCGAAGCGCTGCTTGCGGGGCGCAACTTCGCCGAGCAGTGGGAGTGGGCGCTGAAGCAGGACGTCGAGAGTATATTCGTCACGGGCTGGAACGAGTGGGTGGCTCAGCGCCAGTCGTCGACGCTCAATCCGTCGTGGCCGATATACTTCGTCGACTGCTGCGACCCCAACACCAGCCGCGACGCCGAGCCCATGGAGGGACTTTTCGGCGACAGCTACTACATGCAGCTGGCCTCCTACATAAGGCAGTACAAGGGCACTCCGGCGCGCGTCAACATCGGCGGGTACGTCACCCCGACGAGCGCTGCCGACTTTGACGCCTCCACCGCCATCTACCGCGACTACAAGAGCGACATGGTCGACCGCAGCAGCCTCGGCTTCGGCAACAAGCTCTACACCGACCGCACCGGAATCAACGATTTTGTCGAGACGCGCGTGCTGCGCGACGCCGACAATCTCTACTTCCGCGTCAAGACGGCGGCCGACATAAAGAACTGGGACACCGAGGGGCGCATGACGCTTTTCCTTAACACCGGCGACGAGAAAGCGTGGAACGGATATTCCTACTGTGTCAACCGCGGCGGCAAGAGCGGCAAGTGCTTGCTCGAGAGGTTTGTCAGCGCGGACGCTGACGGCTGGGTCTGGGAGACGGTGGCCGAGCTAGACTTCTCGGTCGACAAAAACACCATGACGGTGACGGTGCCGCGCGAGGCGATAGGCCTCGGGTCGTGTCCTGACGAGCGGCTTGACCTCATATCCCTGCGCTTCAAGTGGGCGGACGGCTACAAGCCCTGCGACATCTACTCATTCTACAAAAACGGAGATGCCGCCCCCATCGGAAGATTTGATTACGTTTACAGCAATGCTAAGTGAATAATTGGGAGGAAATTTCAATGAAAAGAATACTTTGTCTATGTCTGACGCTGCTCACGATAGTGGGACTGCTCGTCTCCTGCGGCGAAAAGCCTGAAGTTCCGTCGGACACCACAACGGACAGCAGCGCGGTTACAGACAGCGAAACCACGACAGAAAACAAGCCCGCCGACCTCGTCTTCGGACAAAAGGGCGAGAAGAGCGACTACGTCGTCGTGCGCCCGGAAAAGTGCGGACAGCGGCTGACGGACAGTGTTGTCGACCTGTTCAAGGCCATATGTGCCGCGACGGGTAAGAACGGCACAATCAAGGACGACTGGTACAAAAACGAGTCCGACATCGCGGCGCACGAGGTAGTCATCGGCGCGACCAACCGCCCGGAGTCGTCGGCCTACACCGGCAAGCTCGGCGGCAATGACTGGTACATAACCGTCGTCGGCGAGAAGATCGTTATAAACGGAGGAAGCGAGGGCGCGACTGCAAGCGCTGTCAAGTATTTTATGGAGAATTATGTTGTGGGCAAGGAGCTGCTCGCCGTGCCCGGAGACCTTGACTATCACTACGTGTCCGACATAGACATGATAAACATACTCGACGTCAAGGACAAAATCAAGGTCATAGGTCGCTATTCCGAGCTGCCGAACGGCATCGCCTGCGACTGGACGGCCGCGGGAATCGAGTTCACCGCCGACTGTGAGGGCGAGGTCGTTGTCGGCCTGACCTCCACCAAGTCGACGGCCTCCAGCGGCTACGACGGCGATTCCTATTTCACCGTCTACGTCGACGGCGTGCGTCAGGACGAGAGACTCGAGGCGGTCAGCGGCGAGGAAAGCCTGCTGACGCTTGCGTCAGGCCTTGAGAAGGGAACACACACCTTCCGGCTGCTCAAGCAGTCGCATGTGGCGCATTCGAAGACAGTCATAACCTCGATTTCGCTCAAGGGCACGATAGGCGAGCGCCCGGCCGACCGCAAAGCTTATATCGAGTTTTACGGTGACAGCATTACCTGCGGCTACGGCGTCGCCAGCGAGTATGTACGGCGCGTCAACGGCCTCGCCAACAACGACGCTTACTACTGCGACGGCACCAAGGCCTACGCCTTCCTTGCCGCCGAGGAGCTGGACGTTGACTATTCCATGGTCAGCGTGTCCGGCTGGCGGCTTGCGGGCACGTCGGCATCTATCCCGATCACCTGCTACCCCTACATAAACTGGAATCGGAACAGCCAGAAGTATGACTTCACGTCTCGCGTGCCGGATCTGGTTGTCATCAACCTAGGCACAAACGACTACTCCGCCAAAATCGGCGAGGCGACCTTCGGCGCCGACATGGAGGCGTGGATAAAGCGCATCCGCAGTGATTACGGCAAGGCCGATCTGCCGTTTGTCTTTGTCGTCAACTCCATGAGCGACGGCTATCAGGGAACCATAAAGTCCAAGCTGACCGAAATGGGCGGCGAGGCGGCGGGTCTGTACGTCATGACTACCGTCCAGGATCGCAGAGGACTGAGCAACCACCCCACCTGTGCCGGTCAGAAAAAGACGGCGGAGCTTCTCTCGAAGTTCATCAGAGATAACGGGATTATCGGCTGAAAAATATTGTCCGGCAAAGGAAATTCAGAATGAACATAGTTATCCTTGATTACGATGCGATGGGCAGAGACCTGTCGCTCTCTCCGCTTGAAGAGTTCGGGCACGTGACCGTCTGGGGCTCGACCACGCAGGCAAATGTCGCCGAGCACGTACGCGATGCCGAGGCGATAGTCGTCAACAAGGTGAAGATAGGCCGCGAGGTATTCGCGGCGGCACCGGGACTGCGCCTGATATGCGAGTTCGCGACGGGCTACGATAACATCGACCTCGTAGCTGCTCGCGAGAGGGGCGTTGCGGTCTGCAACGTCCCCGCCTACTCGACAGACAGCGTGGCGCTGTTCACGCTTGCGACGGCGCTGTCGCTCGTGACGCACCTCGAGACGTACAGCGGATATGTCCGCAGCGGCGAATATTCGTCCTCCGGCGCGCCCAACCGGCTGACCCCGGCTTATCACGAGCTGACGGGCAAGACGTGGGGAATTCTCGGCTGCGGTAACATCGGCGGACGCGTGGCGCAGGTCGCGGGCGCGCTCGGCATGAAGGTTATAGTCAGCCAGCGTCACCCGCACCCGCTCTACCCGACGGTTGACGTCGACGCGCTGTGCCGCGAGAGCGATATTCTCTCCATCCACTGCCCGTTGAACGACTCGACACGCGGCATTATCGACCGTCCGCGGCTCGAGCTGATGAAGAGGACGGCGATAGTCGTCAATGAGGCGCGCGGCGCGGTCGTCAACGAGGCGGACGTGGCGTGGGCGGTCAGCACGGGGCGCATAGCGGCCTTCGGAGCCGACGTTTACAGCGTCGAGCCCTTCGGCGAGGAGCATCCGTATTACAGGATAAAGTCGCTGCCCAACGTCCTGCTGACGCCGCACGCGGCGTGGGGCGCGGTCGAGGCGCGCGAGCGCTGTCTCGGAGTCATCGCCGCAAATATCCGCTCGTTTCTCGCCGGTGCGGTGCAGAACCGGGTCGACTGAGGTGCGGCATGGTGACTGTCCGTAAAATACGCCCCGAGGATGTGCCGGCGTGCGTTGATATTTATAATTTTTACATACGTGAGACGACCGTGACGTTTGAGGAGGATGAGCTTGATGCCGAAGAATTCGGCGTGCGCGTCGGGAGAATACTCGGCGATGGGTACCCCTACATAGTCGCGGAAGAGCAGGGAAGAGTGCTCGGCTACGCCTACCTCGATATGTACAGCCCGCGCACCGCCTACCGGTACACGGCCGATCTGTCGATATACGTGGCGAACGGCGGTACGGCGCGCGGCGTAGGACGCCTTATGTATGAGGAGATCGAGCGCTCTGCCCGTCAGTTGGGGCTGCGCAACATTATCTCGGTGATAACCGAGCACAACCGCCCGAGCGTCGCCTTCCACGAGCGGCACGGCTTTACCCTAGCCGGTAAGCTGGACGCCGTGGGCTATAAATTTGACCGTTGGCTGGGCGTTTTAATGTACCAGAAGCGGATATAAGGCTCTGTCGGCGCAATTCCGATGGTCAGGGCTTCACAGTGCAGTTCTCGGGCGCAATCGTGCAGTCGGAATTGCGATGATCGGCCTAAAACAGAGTCTTCCCCGTAAAAGCAGAGCCTTCCCGTAACAACATAGCCGTCTCCGCACAAAACGTCGCGGGGACGGCTTTTTCGGCTCCGCGACATAAAAACGCGGAAATTTGTTGCAGTTTTTTTGAATTAGCTATTGCATTCGGCGCGATGTTATGGTATAATACCCGTGTTGCGTTGATATCGGCGGTTCGCCTGCACGTCCCGACGCAAGAATACGGAGAGGTATCGAAGTGGTCATAACGGGGCTGACTCGAAATCATGTGATTAGTCTCCAAAAGTGAATATTTATACATGGAAGCGTATCGAAGTGGTTGTAACGAGCTGCACTCGAAATCATGTACGCATTTGAGTAGTTGTGCCACCGAAAACCGCCGAAAAGCCTTGATTTTATTGGGTTTTCGCTCGGTTGATGATTTTTCTGACCGGCTTATCTAACGGGTTTTCTAAAAAATTGAATAACGATTGTT
>CAKRSS010000002.1 GCA_934401725.1 uncultured Eubacteriales bacterium
GTGTTAAGATAATCGGCACCGACTGCGACGCCATCGAGCGCGCCGAGAACCGCGATGTGTTCGAAAAGCTGCTGCTTGACCTCGGAATCCCCGAGCCACGCGGCAAGGCGGTGACAAAAATCGAGGACGGCGTCAGAGTTGCGGACGAGATCGGCTACCCTGTTCTGGTGCGCCCCTCCTTCGTGCTGGGCGGTCGCGCTATGCAGATAGTCGCCGACGAGGCGGGACTGCGGCACTACCTCAAGACTGCTGTTGAAATTGACGAAGAGCGGCCGGTGCTTGTCGACAAGTACATCGTCGGCAAGGAGGTTGAGGTCGACGCGATATGCGACGGGCACGACGTCTTTGTGCCCGGTATCATGGAGCTTGTCGAGCGTACGGGCATACACAGCGGCGACAGCATCAGCGTCTACCCGCCGTTCAGCATATCGGATAAGGTCAAGGGCGTGATACTCCAGTACGCCAAGCGGCTTGGCCTTGCCATCGGCATACGCGGACTGTTCAATATTCAGTTCATAGTCGACAGGAACGACCAGGTGTTTATCATCGAAGTAAACCCGCGCTCCTCTCGGACCGTGCCATTCCTCTCGAAGGCGACCGGCTACAGCCTCGCCGACATCGCAACCGAGGTCATACTCGGCAAGTCGCTCAAGGAGCAGGGGATATTCACAATCTACCCCGACGAGAGAGCGCGCCACTATGTCAAGGTCCCCGTCTTCTCGTTCAGCAAGATAACCGGCGTCGACGCTTCGCTCTCGCCCGAAATGAAGTCGACAGGCGAGGCAATCGGCTATGACGACCGCCTCAACCGCGCGCTGTACAAGGCGCTCCAGGCGTCGGGCATGAAGCTGCACAACTACGGAACCGTGTTCGTCACGGTTTGCGATGCCGACAAGCCGGAGGCGCTGCCGCTTATCCGCCGCTTCTACAACCTCGGCTTCAACATCGAGGCAACCGAGGGCACGGCGCTCTTCCTTAAGCACAACGGCATACGCACGCGCATTCTGCGCAAAATAGGCGAGGGCTCGGACGACATACAGAACGCCCTCTGCCAGGGACACATCACCTATGTCGTAAACACCGGCGACGTTTCGGTGTCGGCGCAGAACAGCGACGGCTACCGTATCCGCCAGATCGCGACAGAAAACAATATCACGATGTTCACATCACTCGATACCGTCCGCGTCCTGCTCGACGTTCTCGAGGAAACGACATTCGCCGTATCGACCATCGATTCTTAAAGGAGGCGTCGATGAAGCAAGTATTTTATGAAGTGACCGGCAACCGTCAACTGGTGCCGGGGATATTCGAGCTGAGGCTTACCGGAGACACGTCGGCGGTCGTGCGGCCGGGGCAGTTTGTCAACCTGAAGATCGACGGCTGCTATCTGCGCCGCCCGCTGTCGGTGTGTGACCGGCGCGACGACGGCCTGACGCTCATTTACAAGGTCGTCGGCCGCGGAACCGAAATACTGTCGGAAATGAAAGCAGGCGCTGTTATCGACACGCTGTCGGGGCTCGGAAACGGATTTGACGTGAGCGCGTCGGGCGAGTGGCCGCTGCTTGTCGGTGGCGGCGTCGGCGTGCCGCCTATGTACTGGCTGTGCCGCGAGCTTATAGACTGCGGCAGGCAGGTGACGGTGGTGCTCGGCTTCAATTGTGCCCCGGAGGTGTTCTATCGCGAGAAATTTGAGGCACTCGGCGCGCGCGTCATTGTTACGACGGCGGACGGCAGCGCCGGTGTGCGCGGCTTTGTCACCGATGCGGTGAGAATGCTGGATTACACCTATTTTTACGCCTGCGGCCCCGAGCCCATGTTCCGGGCGCTCGACGCAGTTGTCAAGACCGAGGGCGAGTACAGCTTTGAGGCGCGCATGGGCTGCGGCTTCGGCGCTTGTATGGGCTGCTCCTGCAAAACCAAATACGGCTACAAAAGAATCTGCCGCGACGGACCCGTCATGCGGCGGGAGGAGGTAATATGGTGAGCACGGCTGTAACGCTCTCGGGCTGGGAGCTTGATAACCCCGTCATTCCGGCAAGCGGCACGTTTGGGTATGGCCTCGAGTTTGCCGAGCTTTACGACATAAACCGCCTCGGTACTTTCTCGTTCAAGGGCACGACCGAGGAGGCGCGATTCGGCAACCCGCTGCCGCGGATTGCCGAATCCACGGCAGGCATAATAAACTCGATAGGGCTTCAGAATCCCGGCGCGGATCACGTCATAGCGCACGAGCTGCCGGAGCTCAAAAAGGTCTTTCACAAAAAAGTGATAGCCAACATCGGCGGCGCAACCACGGATGAATACGTCCGCCTCGCCGACCGATTCAGTCGTGAGGAGCAGGTGGGGCTGCTCGAGATAAACATCAGCTGCCCTAACGTCAAGCACGGAGGCATGGCGATGGGGACGTCTCCCGAACTTGCCTATGAGGTGACGCGCGCCGTCAAGGCCGTGGCGGGCAAGCCGGTATATATGAAGCTCTCGCCCAACGTGACGGACATAACCTGCATCGCGCGCGCCTGCGAGGAGGGCGGAGCCGACGGCATCAGCATGATAAACACGCTGACAGGTATGCGGATTGACCCGGCGCGCCGCCGCCCGGTCATAGCGAACAAAATAGCCGGATACGCAGGTCCGGCGCTGTTCCCGGTCGCGCTGGCGATGGTGTGGCGCGTGTATGAAGCGGTGAGCATCCCCATCATCGGTATGGGCGGAGTCAGCACAGCCGAGGATGTAATCGAGATGATGCTTGCCGGTGCGACGGCTGTCGAGGTCGGTGCCGCCAACCTGCTCGACCCCTACGCCTCGCTGCGCATAGTCGAGGAGCTGCCCGCGGTCATGAAAAAATACGGAATCGAAAATCTCAGAGATATAACAGGAGGAGCACACAATGGATAACAAGGTCATAATTGCGCTGGATTTTGACAGCGCGCAGAAGGTTTACGGATTTCTCAACAAATTCGGAGACCGCGAGCTTTTTGTCAAGGTCGGCATGGAGCTGTACTATGCGGAAGGCCCCACGATAATCCGCGAGATTAAAAAGCGCGGCCACAAAATCTTCCTCGACCTCAAGCTGCACGACATTCCGAACACTGTAAAGAAGGCCATGCACGTGCTGTCCGGTCTTGATGTTGACATGTGCAATCTTCACGCCTCGGGTACGCGCGAGATGATGGAGGCGGCGCTCGAGGGACTTACGCGCGCGGACGGCAGCCGCCCGCTGCTCATCGCGGTGACGCAGCTGACCAGCACCGACGAGCGCGCGCTGCACGAGGAGCTGCTTATCGAGCGCCCGATGAAAGAGGTCGTTATGTCCTATGCGGCGCGGGCCAAGGATGCCGGGCTTGACGGCGTGGTCTGCTCGCCGATGGAATCCGCCGCGGCGCACGAGAGATGCGGCAGTGGCTTTCTGACAGTGACGCCCGGCGTACGTTTTGCAGACGGCGACAAGGGCGATCAGAAGCGCGTCATGACGCCCGCCGAGGCACGCAGAATCGGCTCGGACTACATCGTCGTCGGCCGTCCGATAACGGCGGCAGCTGACCCGGTAGCGGCATATGACCGCTGTGTAAGCGAATTTTCCGGTAACTGAGGAGGATATGATAGTGGAAGCAACAAACGAACGCATAGCACGCGAGCTATTGTCGATCCGCGCGGTATTTTTCCGTCCGAACGAGCCGTTCACCTGGGCGAGCGGCATAAAAAGCCCGGTTTACTGCGATAACCGACTTATTCTTACCGCGCCCGAAGTCAGAGGCGACGTCGAGCACGCCATAGCCGAGACGGTAAAGCGCGAATATCCCGACACAGAGGTGCTCATGGGAACCTCGACTGCGGGAATCGCACATGCCGCCATTGCGGCTGAAATACTCGGCCTCCCCATGGGATATGTCCGCTCGGGAGCCAAGGATCACGGTCGTCAGAATCAGATTGAGGGGCGGCTGGAGCCGGGGCAGAAGGTCGTCGTGATTGAGGATCTTATCTCGACCGCAGGAAGTGTGCTCGAGGTTGTCGAGGTGCTGCGCGCTGCCGGTGCCGAGGTGCTCGGAATCGTGAGCATATTCACCTACGGCATGAAAAAGGGACTCGACAGACTCGCCGCGGCCGGCGTGCGCAACGTCAGCCTTACCGATTTTGACACCGTTGCCCGCATTGCCGGAGAGCAGGGCTACATCGCGCCCACGGACGTCCGCCGCCTGCTCGCCTTCCGCGACAATCCCTCGGACGAGAGCTGGATAGGAGCGTGATGACATATCAAAAACGTAATTGATATTCTTGACCTGTCAGTCGGCGAGATTGACCGGCTTATCGAGACCGCGGAGGACATTTCGGCAAATCCTCAGAAATACGATGACGCGATGAAGCACCGCACGCTTGCGGCGCTGTTTTTCGAACCGTCGACGCGTACGCGGCTCAGCTTTGAGTCGGCGATGCTGTCGCTCGGCGGCAATGTCATAGGCTTTTCCGACGCCGCCACCTGCTCGGCGACCAAGGGAGAAACGCTGGCGGACACCGTCACCGTCGTGTCGGGCTACGCCGACATTATCGCCATGCGTCACCCCAAAGAGGGCGCGCCGATTGTGGCGTGCGAGCATGCATATGTTCCCGTCATAAACGCTGGCGACGGCGGGCATTATCACCCCACTCAGACGCTCGCCGACCTGCTTACGATAAAGCATGAAAAGGGAAGGCTCGACAACCTGACCGTCGGCTTCTGCGGAGACCTCAAGTACGGCAGAACCGTCCACTCACTCATAGACGCCATGGCGCGCTATCCCGGTATTCGCTTTGTCCTGATTTCTCCGGACGAGCTGAAGCTGCCCGATTTTGTGCTCGACGGCACCATCCGGCGGCACGGAATTCCGTTTGTCGAGAGCGCCTCGCTCGAGAGTGAGATAGGCGGGCTTGACATTCTGTACATGACGCGCGTCCAAAAGGAGCGCTTTGACGACCTTGGGACTTATGACCGGCTTAAAGACGTCTACATCCTGACCGAGGAAAAAATGAAGATGGCCAGGTCCGACATGATAGTCATGCACCCGCTGCCTCGCGTCAACGAAATTCCCGCATCCATCGACCGCGACCCGCGCGCCTGCTATTTCAAGCAGACCGTCAACGGTAAGCTGATGCGCATGGCGCTCATACTAAAGCTCTTTGCCGAGCGCGAGCTGCCCGACGTTGACAGAAGAAAGGGAAGCCCCGCCGCGTACGACGGAGTGTGCCGGAATGTGCACTGCATCACCGCCTCTGAGCGCTGGCTCGAGCCCGGCTTCTACCGTGACCCGGACGGCGTCCTCCACTGCGCCTACTGCGACGCGGTTGTCACTGAGAACGAATAAAAGCATCAAAGACCCCGGATTTCCGGGGTCTTTGATGCTTTCACACAAAATTCATATTTTTGTTCCCGTTACGACACATACTTATTATACAATCTGAAATACATACATTAAGGAGAAAAACACGACATGAAAGAAGTAAAATCCCCACGCAAGCCGTTGTTGTATTACTACATTATCGTTCTGATGGTGATACTGTTTTTTAACATGGTAGTCTCGCCGCTGCTGACGAGCGTAAAGGTGCAGGAGGTCGATTACGGAACCTTCATGAAGATGATTGAGGAGAAGAACATCGGCAGCGTCGAAGTCAATGACTCCGAGATAGTCTTCACAGACAAGGAAGAAAAGCAGATATACAAGACGGGCGCTATGAACGATCCCGGCCTTACCGACCGTCTTTATGGTTGTGGAGCGCCATTCTCCAGCAGTACTGATAAGACCATGTCCCCGCTGCTAAGTCTCTTCCTGACTGTCATACTTCCTATTCTGATATTCTTCGGAATCGGACAGTATATGAGCAAAAAGCTGATGTCGCAGGCGGGCGGTCCCAACGCCATGGCCTTCGGTATGGGTAAGAGCAACGCCAAGGTTTACGTTCCTTCGACGGACGGAATAAAGTTTGACGATGTCGCGGGCGAGGATGAGGCCAAGGAGAGCCTCGCCGAGGTCGTCGACTACCTGCACAACCCGCATAAATACACCGACGTCGGCGCGTCCATGCCCAAGGGCGTGCTGCTCGTAGGCCCTCCCGGCACAGGTAAGACTATGCTCGCAAAGGCTGTCGCAGGCGAGGCGGGCGTGCCGTTCTTCTCCATTTCCGGCTCTGATTTTGTCGAAATGTTCGTCGGCATGGGCGCGTCCAAGGTGCGCGACCTGTTCCGTCAGGCCAAGGAGAAAGCCCCCTGCATCGTCTTTATCGACGAGATAGACGCGATAGGCAAAAAGCGCGAAGGCCAGCTCGGCGGCAACGACGAGCGCGAGCAGACGCTCAACCAGCTCCTCACCGAAATGGACGGCTTTGAGGGCAACAACGGCGTCATAATACTCGCCGCCACCAACCGTCCCGAGTCGCTCGACCCGGCGCTGACGCGTCCCGGACGCTTTGACCGCCGGGTTCCCGTTGAGCTACCCGACCTTGCCGGACGCGAGGCCATTCTCCGCGTTCATGCAAAGAAAATCAAGACTGCGGACAATGTTGACTTCCACACCATCGCCCGCATGGCGTCCGGAACCTCCGGCGCCGAGCTTGCGAATATCATAAACGAAGCGGCGCTGCGCGCCGTGCGCAGCGGGCGCACGGTCGTTGAGCAGGCAGATCTCGAGGAGAGCATCGAGGTTGTTATCGCGGGATACCAGAAGAAGAACGCCATCATGACGGATGCCGAAAAGAAGGTCGTGGCGTATCACGAGATAGGTCACGCGCTTGTGGCCGCGCTTCAGACTGATTCCGCGCCGGTTCAGAAGATAACCATCATCCCGCGCACCTCGGGCGCGCTCGGCTATACGATGCAGGTCGAGCAAGGCGACAAGGTGCTGATGACCAAAAAGGAAATCGAGAACAAGATCGCCACCCTCACGGGTGGTCGCGCGGCAGAGGAGCTTATTTTCGGCGAGATTACGACCGGAGCCTCCAACGATATTGAGCAAGCAACCAAGCTCGCCCGCGCCATGATAACCCGCTACGGCATGACCGACGAGTTCGACATGGTGGCCATGGAAACGGTGACGAACCAGTACCTCGGCGGCGACACCACGCTTGCGTGCTCGGCAGATACGCAGAAGGAGATTGACCGAAAGGTTGTCGAGACGGTGCGTACACAGCACGAAAAAGCACGCCGCCTGCTCTCCGAGAATCGCGGCAAGCTCGACGAGCTGGCATCCTTCCTCTACGAGAAGGAAACCATAACCGGCAGTGAATTCATGACCATCCTCAAGTCGGAGGAGGGTGAGTGATATGAGAAGACGTTCGGGCATTGACTGGCTCGCGTTAGTGCTCGGAATCCTGCTTACGGCGCTCGGAGTATTCACGCTTGTCCGCCCTGACGGAGCGCTGACGTGGGTCAGACTCGTGTACGGCCTCGGCGCTATCACAATGGGTGTGCGTGACGTGGTGGTATACATCCGCATAGCGCGCTTTACCGGATTCGGCCCTATGCTTTCGTTGATTTCGGGCATACTCAGCGTTATGTGCGGCGCTATGCTCGTCGCCAATCCCGGACTTAGCCGTCGGGCGCTGACGGTGCTGCTCCCGGTGTGGTTCATAGCCCACTGCATATACGGCCTGACACATGCAGGCTTGATACGCCTCTCGGGACGGCGCGTACTTTATTTTGCCTCGCTCGTACTGAACATTCTCGGACTGATACTCGGTTTTCTCATGCTCCTCAGTCCCGCGCTGTCATTTATGACGCTCCGGGTCGTAGGCTACATGGTAGCGTTCTACCTCATCGTGTTCGGCGTCGAATACGTTGTGTCGGCCTTTGACAGCTGGGATTGATTATAATTGTCATAATTTTGATGCCCCGGAGCCGATTGCGGCGGCTCCGGGGCGTTTTTGTACGGTTTTTATTGACAAGAGGACGGGGAAGAGATATAATAATATTCGAAGATATTGACATTTTGGATTTTGGAGGATTATATCTATGACCGGCGCACAGATTGGCATTATACGCTTTCTGCTTATCGCGTCTTTGGCTTTCATTGTTGTTCCGATAATTGTGTATATTGTCAGGGACATTACGTCAAGACTGTCTGATGGTTCGGGGCGGAATCTTGGTGTGAGTAAAATGCTCAAGTTCACCGCCTGCCTGCTTGGATCTATCTGGTGCCTGCGCTATGCAGTAGGATTTTATGCTATTGTCGTCGGAAATGATGGTGCCCCTACACTTACGTGGGGGGAAGAAATATTCAACAGCATCGTTCACACGCTGCAGACCTTCAGTATGGACGAGGACTACACCGAGTATATCATAGACGGCAAAGATATGCTTCGGGCAGTGGCAGGAGGCAGCGGGACATGGCAGGATGTGTACGGAATATATGCGTCCGTGCTTAATTTTATCGCACCCGTTGTCGGAGGAGC
The DNA here is from genome assembly GCA_934401725.1 of uncultured Eubacteriales bacterium. Lineage (GTDB taxonomy): Bacteria > Bacillota > Clostridia > Oscillospirales > CAG-272 > UMGS1002. Next base: position 8,416 of record CAKRSS010000002.1, read on the forward strand.
TATCATATTCGAGATTCTTGCAAGCATATTTCCAAAAGTCAGGCTGTGGCTGCTTTCGTTTGCGGTTTGGCGTAAAAAGTATTATTTCAGCGAGTTGAATGAAGCATCAGTTGCGCTGGCGACGAGTGTTTGCCGTGCAAATAAAGGCCTTTGGCGGCGACCGATTATAATTTTTACAGATTCCTACGTGAATGCGCAGGAGGAGGGCGACTCCGAGATGCTCCTTGAGGCAAAGTCACTCGGCGCTATTTGCGTTAAAGACGATCTCTCACATATTGTCAAAGCAAGGCATGGCGAGCGCAGCTTTTTTCTCATGGATCAGGCGCCGGTCGGTAACATACAGTCCCTGACCACACTGTCCGACAATCAGAACTGCAAATATCTTAAAAATGCAGAGATATACATGTTCATGACCAATGATGCGTATGTTCAGGTGGAGCAAAATGTGCGGAACCGATTGAAGAATGATATGAAATTCGAGAATGGGGAATTACCGGTGTTCATACCGGTAAACAGTTACCGAAATCTTATCTCAAACATGTTGGTGGACATTCCGCTTTACGAGCCGTTGATAAATAAGGTAACTGTCGGCAAGACTGTCGATCTTGTCCTGACCATTCTCGGTGTCGGTGATATCGGTACGGAAATGTTTCTGTCGTCGTATTGGTTTGGCCAGATGCTTAATTGCAGGCTTACCATAAATATAGTTTCCAATGAGCTGGAAGATACCTTCTGGAATCGCATAGATTATATCAATCCGGAGATACGCAGGACAACTATGGAAAACGATTCAATACTTGAGTATAACAGTCGCAAGGATCAATCTCCCGTTTACTGCAAGGTCAACTATGTCTACTGCGACATAAATTCGTCAGAATTTGTAAAGAGGCTGAATCCGGGAGAGGGGAGTCTCCTTGATACAGACTATTTCTTTGTGGCACTTGGCTCGGACAAGGAAAATCTGTCTGCTGCAAGCACACTGCGCAGATATGTAGGCAAATATCACCTTAGCGAAGGCTGTAATCGTCAGACGGTAATCACATACGTTGTATACAACCCCGAGCTGTCCGAGATTCTCAACAGAACGAAATACTATTTTTATTCGTCTGATGGCTATAAAAATTCGGTTGGCGATACCGAGGCGGATGTGTATATGTGCGCGGTCGGAAGTCTCCATGAGGTGTACGGCGCGCGGAATGTATTCATGACAGATCACGAGGACAATGCTCAGGCCATTGATCTGAGACGCCGTTCAGAAAGCGAGGACAGGCAAACATTCGAAGCCGTCAGTGACTATGAGAAGAAAAGGCACGGAACAAAGGCAAGCACTGAGCGCGAGCAACGACGGATCAGAGCGGCGGTGCACAGCAAGCGTATGAATGATGATTATCAGCATTGGGCGAATCTCGCACGTACCATGCACCGCAAGTACAAGCTGTTTTCCATGGGGCTTCTGACAGGCTGTTCTATTTTTGACGAGGCACGGTCGCCGCAGTACGAAGTTGCCGCGGTCAAAGAGGCGTACAAGGTCATATATGAAGGCGGTAAAAACCACGAAAACGCAGCTGAGCATGACAAATGGCTGAGACTTATGCACAGCATGTCGTGGCTCGAGCATAGACGCTGGTGCGCGTTTACACGTGTTAAGGGTTTCCAGGGAACGGATAAATACAGCTTATACATTGAGAAAGAGGAGTCCCACAGGCAAATGGATCTTAGATTGCACCCTTGCTTAGTCGAGTGTGGGAAACAGGGAATACGCGCAAAGATCAAGGATGACGGAACTATTGATGACAATGCAATTATCGAGTACCCCGACAAGACCCCGCTTGACAGACTGGATGAATTATCGGATCACGTTAAGCCAATAATCATTGAAATCAAGCAAAGGCAGAAGGATGATAAAGGTAGCAAAGATGATCCTAAGCCTAACGATCTTGACTTCAAGGTGAGCGATTACCCTTTCAATGATTTTAAGCTTTAATGAGCAGAAGGGAAAACATACAAATGGGATATAAACCAAACCCGGTTGATACCAGCAATATCCGTTTGCCGGATTCTCTAATCGAGCTGACTGAAAAAATAGCCGAAAACGTCCATGAAAACTGGTCGTACGGGCGTGTGTCAGAGGGTTGGAGCTACGGCGAGCAGCGTGACGATTCAAAAAGAACGACGCCTTGCCTTGTCCCATATGACGAGCTGAGCGAGGAAGAGAAGAATTATGACAGACATACTGCGATAGAAACGCTCAAACTTATAATTGCGCTGGGTTACAGAATTGAAAAGGACACGGACAAATACATCTCATGAATTAATGAGGGCTATACCCGGTAGTTGTAAAATAAAGAGTCCCGGACAGAATCAAAACGATTTTTGGTGGAACTCTTGTTCACTCAACTTCGATTCCAATGGTTGAGCTTTGGCAGTTGCGCTTCGAAGAAAGCCCGCGCTTCCTCCGGCGGCCAATTGTCGTTTGACATGTGTTTTACGAGAAAATCGATCAGCTTCTCAAGGCTTGTGTAAACAAATTTGCCGTCGGTATAGCACCATTTGCAGTACTCCTCGTTGAATGTGCCGTCCGGCTCTTTGCTGATTGTCGAGTCGTCCAGCGGCATTCGAATATGACATCTTTTGCTTCCATAATTTTCATCACCTCGTGAATATTATATCACTGCCTTACAGCAAAGTAAAGCAACCCGCTGTTGCTAAAATTATTGCCCAAAATATCGCGGCGACGTTATCTTATTCTACCGGTACATCCACAGTAATGATGCCCGTTGCAAGCCCTGCGCTCTCCGGCAAGAGCGTGAGTGAGAACGTGCGATAGTTCATGTGTTATAATGAGACGCTTGTCATTTTCCGCAGCGGCGGATGTTGTTTCCTGAATGAAAATCGGCGGCAAGCGCCGCCGGGTACCGGAGGTAATATGAGGTTACTATTTGAGATGGATAAACGCGATTACGATAATTGCACCAATAAATTCGTGCGCAATTCGGCAAGAAGCATAATAATCCGCGACAAAAGGCTGGCAATGATACACAGCTTAAAATACGACTATTACAAATTTCCGGGCGGCGGAATTGAGGGTGAGGAATCACCCGTCAGTGCGATGATACGCGAAACCCGCGAAGAGGCGGGCCTGGCGGTAAAGCCCGAAACGGTAAAAGAATACGGCTATGTGCATCGCGTACAGAAAAGCAATAGGGACGCCTCCGAATGCTTTGCCCAGGATAACTATTACTACCTTTGCAACGTTGAGAACGCAACTGTTGCACAGCACCTTGAAAAATATGAAGCAACCGAAAACTTCACTTTGGAGTATGTTGAACCGCTCATTGCAATTCAAAAGAATCGTAGTATCCCGCATGATTCCTTAATGCTTGAGCGAGAAGCGCGGGTTATCGAAATGCTGATTGACGAGGGACTGCTGTAATTACAGGCTTCTATCATCCGCATTTCTTGCAGACGCGGCTCTTACCCGCCGCGACAGCGTCGGACTGCGTGCCGCTTATGATATCCGTCGAATTTTTGAGTGCACTGCACCCGCGGCTGACATGCCAGACGCTGCCGCTATTTGTCCAATAAACGGTGGCTCCGTTCGGTATTGTGGTAAAGATGTCGGGCTCGAGGGTCTCGCGCGCAGTCGTGGTTGAGCCGGTCGTAGTTTCGGCCGGAGCGGTAGTAGTTTCAGCCGGAATGGTCGGAGTTGTGGTCTCGCCCTGCGGCGGGGCTACGGTGTTATCACGGTCATATTCCGTGGTTGTCACTTCGGAATGCTTGGTGGTCTCTTCGGGAGTGGTGACGGTATCGGGAGCTTTGGTTGTCCCGGGTGTCGTGGTATTGGGGGTAGTCGTGGTCTCGGGGACTGTGGCGGTGTCGGGGGTGGTCGTCACTTTATCGGTTTCGGGCTTGGGAGCCGTCGTTTTGGCCGCTTCCTTTGAGCTTGCCGCCGCGGCAGATGACGACGCCAGCTCGCGCGATATTTCGGCAACATAATCCGGAGTAAGCGTAACGCCGGACGAATCGGATGTATCCTTAAAGTCGTCGTATACGAACGAGCAACCGGTGAACATGTACATCAGAATAATCAACGCAGTGAGATTTCTCAAAACTTTCATTCTTACATTTCCTCCGTCTCAGTCAGCATACGCTCAAGAAGATTGACCTTGTCGGCCGAATATTCATAAGCGCCGCGGTAATTATTTGTCTCCTTCGAGCATATCTCGAGGTCAAAAAATACGTTGTAAAGAACAGGGTCGGGAATACGCTCCTGCATTGAAAGTATGCTGTGCAGCCTGCGCTGCGCCTCGGTGTAGTCGTGCCGACGGATTGCGTCGCGCGCTGCGATGTGCGTCGAGAGTGGGGAGGACTGCTCCATGTTGCAGCTGTCGAGCAGTGAGCTGACTGGTATTTCCGGATGCGCCTCGGATGCCTCAAGCACCATGATGTATTCACAAATCCGGTCGTTTGCAGCCGCAGAGCGGTTAATATTTGAATCCGTGACGTCAGTCATGAGCGTCGCAGATATTTTGTGCATATAGTGCTGATACACAAGCGCCTGCGCGCGGACGGCGCCGTCGCCGTATATCGTTTTTGCGTCGTACTCGCGAGCCTCGTCAAAACGGCGCATGGCTGAGCGGAGTCTGCCGTAAAAAAAGTCGTCCTTCGCAAGTCCGAGCAGGCACTGCGCGAGTATCATGTTGATCTCGTCATCCTCGCCTCCGAGCGAGAGACATAGGTCGCGGCATATGGCAAAATCGCCGTCGGTAAGCGCACGCTTTATGTTGCCGATGCCGTTGATTTTGCGGTAAATATATTCGTCATCGCCCTCAGATAGCAGGTAGCCGACGGGCACCTTCAGCCTTCCCGCAAGGTAGGTGACGGTGGACAGGGAAGGCATCGCCGCGCCGTTTTCAATGCGGCTGAGCATGTTGCGCGTGATGCAGTCGCCGGCAAGCTGCGATTGGGTCATGCACTTCGCAAGACGTATTTCTTTGATTTTTTCACCTATCTTCATCCAACATCCCCCGTAAGTAATTTTCTGACCATAACTCCGAAAGTTTTATGCCACGATAAGCATACCACAAATCGACCTGATTTTCAAGTTTTTTATACACAATTTTTCAAAAACTCTTTCCCATCGACCGAAAATGTTGTATAATAGAGTGGCAGGATTTCAAGAAAGGCAGAATACAATGGAAGAACTCAAGCAACGCATAATTCACGATGGCCGCATATGCCCCGGCGGCATACTCAAAGTAGATAATTTTCTGAATCATCAGATAGACACCTCACTGGTCGACCGCATGGGCGCCGACTTTTACGACCATTTCAAAAACAGCGGCGTCACAAAGATACTGACCATCGAGGCGTCCGGTATCGGCATCTCCTGCCTCACCGCACGCTATTTCAACGTTCCGGTGGTGTTTGCCAAAAAGTCTGAGGCCAAAAACCTCTCTGACGAGCTGTACACCGCTGAGGTATTTTCCTATACCAAGGGAAAATCGTTTACTGTCCGAGTCGACAAGCATTACATATCCGCGGACGACCGCGTACTTATCGTTGATGACTTTCTCGCCAACGGCAAGGCTTTGCTCGGGCTTATTGAGATAGTAAATCAGGCGGGGGCTTACCTTTGCGGCGCAGGCATCTGCATAGAGAAAGCGTTCCAACCCGGCGGTGACATGATCCGCGGCATGGGAATCGATCTTCACTCGCTTGCTGTCGTCGACGTCGACAAGGACGACAAGCTGATATTTGTGGACAAATGAGCACGCTGGCGCTTAAGCTGATTGCCTGCGTGGCGATGCTTTGCGATCACATCGGATATTTCGGCGTGCTCCCGCCTGCGGTCAGCCTCGGTATGCGCATAGTCGGAAGAATTGCCTTTCCGATATACTGCTACCTCCTGTCCTTCGGCTTTCGAAAAACGCACAATAAATATCTCTACCTTGCCCGACTTGCTGCCTTCGCTGTAATCTCCGAGCTCCCGTTCAACTATTGCTTTTACGGAACGGTGTCGTTCGGTTTCAAAAACGTCTTCTTTACGCTGAGTCTTGGCCTCGCCGCAGTACTCATTTACGACATAATGGCGCAGGGCAGGGGCCTTGCGTCAAAGCTGCTCGCGATAGTGCCGACGGTGCTGTTCGCTCTCATCGCAGACTGGCTTGAGACCGACTACGCCGGCTTTGGCGTGGCGCTGATATTCCTGTTTTACATGGCCGGTGAGTCAAAGTTGTATGCCTCGGTCGTCTGCGTGCTGTTCGGTGCGCGGTACGTGCTTGACGGGCTGATCTCGGCTATAGTCGACGGCTTTGCCCACCCGTATATTTCAGACTGGGACTGGATTGCCATGTTTGCCGCCGCTTCGGCAATACCGATACTGCTATGCAACGGCAGTCGCGGCGCGTACCCGCGCTCGCGCGTCGGTAAGCTACTATATAAGTACGCCTTCTACGCCTACTACCCGGTGCACATGCTGCTCCTCGGTCTTATAATGCACCGAGGGTTTGGCGTATAAACAAAAAAGCATCCGCACATTCGTGCGGATGCTTTTTTCAATATTTAGTCGTCGTAATTCTCGCGTTTCTTTTTGCGGATTACCGATACAACGATAACGGCCGCGATAACCGCAACGAGTATGCCGCAACCGATGTAAATGGCGTTTCCGACCGAGCTTTCTATCTTGAGCTCTTCCCAGAGTGTGTTGATAAGCGTCAGCTTTTCGCGGGAGAGGTTCTTGTAGAAGGTGGTCTTAAAATCCGTGTTCTCGGAGTAGAGAATGCCCATTGCGTCGGGGTGCAGGTCGCTCATGTAGTCGATGTAGTCCTGGCTCGAGGTGACGAGCGTGTTCGGAGATGCATAGCAGGTGTACTCCGCATTGGCGATAGCCGGCTCCTCGGAGAGCATGAAGTTGATGTAGCGCTCGGCTATCAGCTGATTTTTGGACGACGCCGGAACGCACATAGCGTCAACGTAAATGTTCGAGCCTTCCTTCGGATAGTAGAAGGCAAGATCGGAGTTGCTCTCGTACATGGTGAAGAAGTCGCCGGCATAGTAGGAAGCGACTGCGGCAGAGCCGCTCATCATTTTGTTGAACACCTCGTCCATGACGTAGCCCTGAACGAGCGGCTTCTGCTTCTTGAGCATATCCAGCGCCTCGCGCCACTGCTGCTCGGTGGAGTCATTGACGTCGTAGCCGAGGAAATACTGTGCTGTGCCGAAGGCGTCACGCGAGTTGTTGAACTGAAGAATGCTTCCGGAATATTTTTCATTCCACATGAGTCCCCAGCTGCCGATGGTGGGATCGTTTGCATCGACCATTTTAGTGTTGTAGATAATGCCGACGATACCGTAAGCGTAGGGAACAGAGTACTCATTAGCAGGGTCGTAGTAAACGTTGTCGCCTTTGAATTCGTCCGTGATGTACTGATAGTTAGGGATGTTCTCAAAATTGAGCTTGGCGAGCAGTCCCTCGCTTATCAGGCGCTCAATCATGTAATCGGAGGGGATGATGACGTCATAGTTCGCTGTACCGCTGCTGATTTTGTCGTACATGCTCTCGTTGCTGGAGTAGGTGGAGTAGTTGACCTTTATGTGCTCGCCGTAGGTGTTGAAGTAATACTCCTCAAAAGCGGCATTGACGTCAAGCGTGCCCTCGGAGCCGTCGGAAATGTATTCGCCCCAGTTGTAAACATAGAGCGTGGTGGAGTCACTTCCGTCACAGGAGGTAAGACCGAGCGTAAGCGCGCCGAGGACGGCGGCCAGCATCACAAAAAAAGCAAATCTTTTCAACTTATTGTCTCCTTCTTTTTAGACTTGATTGATTTTTTCGACCGTATGTCGCCGATCGAGCCTGCAAAGTTGACCAACATCAAAAGCACAAGTATCGCCACTATCATGAGCGTACACAACGCGTACATGCTGTACTTGACCTGATGCGCGGTCTGGTTGTAAATATAGAGCGGGAGTGTCTGGAAATCAGGGGAGCTGACGAAATGGCTGATGACGAAGTCGTCAAGTGACAGCGTAAAGCCCATCATAAGCCCCGAGATGATGCCGGGAACAACCTGCGGCAGTTCGATTTTGAAGAACGTCTGAAGCGGCGTACAGCCGAGATCGAGCGCGGCCTCGGAGAGGCTGCGATCCATCTGCTTGAAGCGCGGCAGCACCGACAGAATGACGTACGGCAGGTTGAAGGTTGTGTGCGCGATAATCATTGTCGTGCGTCCGAGCACGCTGTCGCTCTTGAGCATGGCGCCAAGTGCCACGAACAGCAGCATCATGGAAACGCCCGTCACGATGTCGGGGTTCATCATAGGGATGTTTGTCACCGACATGACGGCGCCGCGCAGGTGCTTTTTACGCATACGGTCGATACCGAAGGCGGCGAGCGTGCCGATGACGGTCGCAAGCAGCGATGACGTCACTGCCAGAAACAGCGAATTCTTAAGCGATGAAAAGGCGCGTGCGTCGCGAAACAGCTCGCCGTACCAGTAAAAAGAGAACTGCGAGTAGTTGTTGACGTCGCCTGCGCGGTTGAACGAGAACACAACGAGGACGATGATCGGCGCATAAAGCAGCACGAACACCAGCCACATGTAGATTTTCGAAAGAACCTTCATACCACAAGTCCTCCTTCGCTGTCGGAGAACTTATTCATAATCGCCACCGAGATGAGGATAAGCACCATCATGACCAGCGATATTGCCGCGCCGGTGTTGTAGGTCAGCTGATTCTGGAACTGGCGCTCGATTGTGTCGCCGATAAGGTCGAACGAGCCGCCGCCCAGCTTCTGCGAAATGTAGAAGGTGCTGATTGAGGGGACGAACACCATGGTAATCCCGGATATTATGCCCGGAACCGAGAGCGGGAGTATGACCTTGGTCAGAACCTGAAAGCGGTTGCAGCCGAGGTCGTGCGCCGCTTCGATATAGCGCTTGTCGAGCTTTGAGATAACGGTGTAAATGGGGAGCACCATGTAAGGCAGGAAGTCGTATATCATACCGAGAATGACCGCGCCGCCGGTGCCGATGAACTTTATCTTCGGCAGGCCGAGGTGCCCGAGCAGTGTGTTGATGAGCCCGCCGTTGTCAAGAAGCGCCATCAGCGAATAGGTGCGTATGAGCAGGCTTATCCACATGGGGAGCATGAGCACCACGACGAGTATACGCTGTGTGCGCGGTGAGGTGTGCGCCATGAAGTAGGCCAACGGGTAGCCGATGAGAAGGCAGATGACCGTTGCCACAAAAGCAAAACTGACGGAAAGAACGAAAATGTGCGTGTAGTTCGTGAGCGAGCCGATGTTTGCCAGCGTGAAGTTTCCGTCGTAATCAGTGAATGCAAAGTAGGCGACTATCATGAGCGGCGCGATTATGAACATAACCGACCACACGATATGCGGCACCGCCGCGGCGCGCTCAAGCCATGAGCGGTAGCTTGTTTTGCTCTGCATAGTCAGTCCTCCGTGACCGATTCCGGCTCGCATGCCTCGGGGTCGGAGAGACGATCCATTTCTTCACTGAAGGTCGAATAGTCGCCGAACATGTCGGAGAACTTGGACTTTTCCATTACGTGAATGGCGTCGGGCTCTATGTATATACCGATGGTGTCGCCGGGGGCGACGTAATCCGTCGACTGTATCATCCACTTGAAGCCGCAGACGTCGACGATAATCTCGTAATGGACGCCCTTGAATGTGACTGATGTGACACAGCCCGTCAGCATACCCTTGTCGACGGGGACGACGTCGACATCCTCGGGACGGATGACTATGTCAACAGGCTGGTTTTTCTCGAAGCCGCTGTCGACGCAGGGGAAGACATGCCCCGCAAACTTAGCGCGGTAATCCTCGGGCACCGTGCCGTCGAGGATATTGCTCTCGCCGATAAAGTCGGCGACGAAGGCATTGACAGGCTCGTTGTATATGTCGACCGGAGTGCCGATCTGCTGAATGCGTCCCTCTGCCATGACTACCACGGTGTCTGACATCGAGAGCGCCTCCTCCTGGTCGTGTGTAACGTAAACGAAGGTTATACCGGTTTGTTGCTGAATGTTCTTGAGCTCGTTCTGCATGTCTTTTCGCAGCTTGAGGTCGAGAGCCGCCAGCGGCTCGTCGAGCAGCAATACCTTGGGGTTGTTGACAAGTGCGCGTGCTATTGCTACCCGCTGCTGCTGACCGCCCGAGAGCGTGTCAACCTTTCGCTTCTCAAATCCCTTGAGGTTCACAAGACTAAGCATTTCCTTGACCTTCCTCCGGACTGTCGGCTCGTCCATTTTTTTGACGCGCAGACCGAAGGCGATATTCTCAAACACATTGAGGTGAGGGAACAGGGCATACCGCTGAAAAACAGTGTTTACCTGCCGATTGCATGGCGGCAGGTCGTTGATCCTCTTGCCGTCAAAAAAGACCTCTCCGGCATCCGGCGTTTCAAAGCCGCCGAGAATGCGGAGCGTTGTGGTCTTGCCACAGCCCGAGGGCCCGAGCAGAGTTATAAACTCCTTGTCGTGAATATCGAGATCGATGTTGTCAAGAACAGTCTCTCCATCAAACGACTTACAGATACCCTGTAAATGTATGAGTACCGTCTCCTTCATTACACATAAAAACTCCTCTGAATAAATAAAATTCGGTTACCTTATGACGGACAAACAGAAAAACGGATATATGCCCCTCCGTCACAGATACCCTACGTAACATTATAACAGAAAACGCCGAAAATGCAATATATTTTTTCAAAAAAATCCGCACAAAACGACTTATTTTTCGAAGGCGTCCGCTCCGAGAAAAAGCTGGGCGAACAGCGCCGAGGAAAAGACGAAAAGCGCGAGCGAGCTGCCGAGCCGCAGCATGAGGTAGACCGACGTCCCCCACAGCAAAAGCACGCACAAAAACGACAGCACGCGCAGTATGCGTTCTGCCGTGAAAACGCCTATCATGGGCGCTGCTATGCACATGAAAATTCGCCCGCCGTCGAAGCTCTGCACAGGCAGGAGATTCAGCGCGGCGAGAAAGAGACTGGCGACACCGAAAAAAAGGGCGCTCTGTGCGGCGCATCGACTGAATATGTATAGCGCCGCACCGCCGGTGACTATGTTTGTGAGCGGCCCCGACAGCGACAGAAGCAGCTCTTTTCGATAAGAATAAAGCGGTAGCGAGAGCCCGAGCCGCGCACCGAGCAGCCCGAGCGAAAAGCTGTCGAGGCGCATACGCAGCGCCAGTGCGGCGACGACATGTCCCGCCTCGTGGACAGCCGCCGCCATAACCGCAATCAGAGCATATCCGGTGCTGTCGCCGAAGAGCAGTATCAACAGCATCAGTACCCCGAATATGCTTATTCTCAGCTTCAGTTTCAATTCGGCACCCCGGCATAGACGCTGCCGACATACTCAAACGGATCGACGACCTGCCCGTCGACGCGTATCTCAAAATGCAGGTGCGGGCCTGTGGCGCGCCCGGTCGCGCCCGCGACGGCTATGCTGTCGCCCGCATGCACGGCGTCGCCATCGACGGCGAGAATTTCGGCGCAGTGGGCATAGAGCGAAACGTAGTCTCCGTGGTCAATCATAAGGTAGTTTCCGTAGCCGGCGCTGCTGCCGGTGAAGCAGACGACTCCGTCGGCACAGGCGCGTATGTCGCGGCTGTGAGCGGCTGAAATGTCGATGCCGCGGTGAAATTCGGTGTCGGCCTCGCCGCCGACTGCGGCGTTGAAGAAGGGATCGTCGCGCCATGCAAATCCGGAGGTGATCCGCCCGTCGAGCGGGAAGATTATGCGGGGGAGATTAAACGAGGCCTCGCTTTCTTCGGTCGTGGCAGGGAGTGTTTCGGGCGGGCGCGGGTTTCTGACACTGTCCGCCGTCTCGGGCGCTCCGAGGACGCGCGGGACGGCTGTCACAAAGCAGACGACTATCGTCAGTATCGCACATACCGCGAGCAACGCCGGGAGAAAATTGTTATCGGATGATTTGGTATTCATATCATTGTTACTCCTTGGATAATTGGGAACGTATCTATTTATATGCTATCCGCAGCATTTTCATACCGCGGGATATTGTCAAAGCTATGCTTTTATGGTACAATAGCTTTAAGGCATCACCGCGCAATGCCCGAGTGGGCACACTTGACGGGCATTTTTCCGTAATATTTCAAAAAAATTCTTTGCGAATTTTTGTTTCATCTGACGAAAAATCTGACTGCGCAATTGCGCAATCGGAATTACGCGGTGAAGCCTTGATAGAATGAAAGGCTTTGATGCAATGAAGGACATTGAATGGATATTTTTTGACATGGGTTACACACTCGTAAACGAGGACGCCGCTCATGAGCGCCGCATAACCATCGCGCTCGAGCGCCTGGCAAAGCTCGGTGTGCACGACGTTACGCGTGAGCAGTTTTGGCGCGCGGCGCGGAAATTCGGTTCGCAGGGCGAAGCGCCGTTTCCGGCAGCGGCACGGCATTTCGGACTCAAAAAGATGCCGCACTACACCAATGACGGCGAGGTCGCCTATCCCGACTCGCGCGAGGCGCTGTGGCGGCTCCGGTCGCACTGTAAGCTCGGAATAATCGCAAATCAACCGCTCGGCTCTGCGCATCGGCTGACACTCTACGGCCTCGGCGACTGCTTTGACGCACTGTTTCCGTCGGCCGAGGTCGGAATCGAAAAGCCGGACACCGGGCTTTACATTGCGGCGCTACGCGGAGTCGACTGCGAGCCCTCTCACGCACTGATGGTCGGCGACCGGCCGGACAACGACATAGTCCCGGCGCACGAGGTCGGTATGCGGACGGCGCGTATACTGCGCGGCTTTTACCGCGGCATGGCCGATTTGACGCCCCCTGATGTAACAGTGAACAGCCTTGATGAGCTTGCCGTTTATTTCCACTGTTGAATTCACGAAAAATTATTTTGGAATGGTATTGACAATCACGTGACCGTATTGTATAATAATATCAGTGAAGTCCGGATGAAGATCCAAAGGAGGGGAGAATAAGTGGAGATACAGTTATCCAACAACGAATGTATTCCGGGTACGGTACTTAACCGCAAAAAGATGGGCGATGTTACGGGCCTTGAATTTCTGCGCAAGATATTTTATATCACCGACGGAATAATGCTGAACCAGATACGCGAAATTTCAGGTATTGACGGCACCACGCTCCAGAATTGGACAAAGCGCGGCTGGGTGGAGAATTCCAAGCTCAAGCGCTACAATATCGACCAGCTGGCGCATATACTTATTATCAATATGCTGCGTTCATGTATGCGGCTGGACAGAATCGCTTTCATCATCCGCTATGTAAACGGCGACGTTAACACAGTTGAGGACAACATAATAAGCGATTCGGAACTGTACGATTACATCTGTCTGATACTCGACAAAATGGTGTCCTATGGAGCAGGCGGCACGCTGCGCAACTGCATCGCGGAGACCACCGAGGCGTACTGTGAGAAGGTCAGCGGCGCGCGCCGCAGGCTCAACACCGCGCTCGAGATAATACTGACGGCGTATTATGCGTCGCTCATAAAGCAGAATGCCGACAATATGCTTGAACAGCTGTACAACGCGTAATTGTCGAGTCTTATTAGGAAAGGAACGATCATTATGATAAACTGGTGGAACTCACTTGATCTGACACAGCAGATATTCGCCTGCATTGCCATACCGTCAACGCTCATTCTGCTGATACAGACCATTCTTCTGCTTATTGGTGTCGGCGGCGGCTCTGACGGAGACGCAGACGCCGATCTTGACGGCGACGGCATCCCCGACGGCGAGGGCGACGGAGCCGGTGACGGCGGTGACGACGGTCTTGCGCTGTTCTCGGTCCGCGGCATCATGTCCATGCTTGCGGTTATGGGCTGGAGCGCGATGGCGCTGCTTGAAACTCCGCTTCCGGGATTTGTTTCGATACTTATTTCGGTGGCGCTCGGCGTTGCGATGCTGTTCCTCATGGCTTATGTCATGAAGCTGATATATAAATTGCAGAATTCGGGTAACATAGAACTTGGAAACGCCGTCGGCAAAATGGCGCAGGTCTACATTCCGATACCGCCCAAGGGAACGGGCTCCGGCAAGGTGCATGTGACAATACAGGAGCAGTATTGCGAGTTTGGCGCGATAACCACCGCCGGAACAAAAATAAAAACAGGTTCATACGTCCGTGTCGTCGCGGTCGATGAGACGGGAATGCTCGTGGTCGAGCCGCTGTGCGGCGACGCGGAGGAAAACGGAGAAAACAAATGAAACCAACAAAAATGAAACCTACCGACGCGCTGGTGTATTTCATATACATTCTTGTTGCGTGCATTCTCGGGCTTGCGCTGTCGTCGATAATTGCGCTGATAGTGTCGAGCATCTCGGGCGCGACCTACCTCGCGCTGGCCATAGTGCGCACCTTCGTGTTCCTTGTGGCCGAGGGCGGAGCGCTGTTCTTCATCGGCAGCCGCGAGGGGTACAGAAGCGCCGAATTCGACTGGCGGCAGAAGTCGTACTCGTGGGCGATTGCCTGCGTCATACATTTCGCTGTGGGACTGGTCTCAAGCTTTGCGCCGGTGCTGTCCGGCGGCGTGCGGTATATGGCCGGGTGGATGTACCTCGGAAATGAATTCACCGCGCTGACCACGGTCCGCGGCGGTCTGTACGGTTACTGCGTGCTGACCTACTTCATTTACCTTGCAGTCAATACGGCCTGCTTCACCGTTGCAAGCTATCTCGGTGCCGAGGCGCGCGTGCGCGACCGCGCCGAGCTGACGGCAAATCAGAAGCCGGATGAGCCGTCCACGCAGACGGCTGAGAGCCCGGTGACAGAAAACAAAAACAATTTTTAAGAAAGGAAAACATATCAATGGAAAAGCTTTTCACTCTGGCCGAAGGCGGGATCAATCCCGCAGTGGTAGGTCTCATCTGCGTACTTGCCGTGATAGTGTTTACTATGCTTATTGTGGTGTTCTCACGCTACAAGAAGTGTCCTCCGGACAAAATCATGGTCATCTACGGTAAGGTCGGCACCAACAAGGACGGCACACCGCGCTCCGCAAAGTGCATACACGGCGCGGCAGCGTTCATCGTCCCGGTGCTTCAGTCCTATGAGTACCTTGACCTGACGCCTCTGTCCATTCCCGTTGACCTTACCAACGCGCTGTCGCACCAGAACATCCGTGTCGACGTTCCCTCGAGATTTACGGTCGGTATTTCGACCGAGGTCGGGGTTATGCAGAACGCGGCCGAGCGTCTGCTCGGGCTCAAGCTGGTCGAGATTCAGGAGCTGGCCAAGGACATCATCTTCGGACAGCTGAGACTTGTCATCGCCACGATGGACATCGAGGAGATAAACACCGACCGTGATAAGTTCCTCGACGCCGTCTCCGGCAATGTGGAAACCGAGCTTAAAAAGATCGGTCTGCGCCTGATAAACGTTAACGTCACCGACATTAACGATGAGTCCGGCTACATTGCGGCGCTCGGTAAAGAGGCGGCCGCCAAGGCTATCAACGATGCAAAAATCTCCGTTGCAGAGGCCGACAGAGACGGTTCCATCGGCGCTGCAGAGGCTGAGCGCGAGCAGAGAATCCGCGTGTCCAAGTCCAACTCCGAGGCTATAACGGGTGAAAACGAATCCAAAGTCAAGATAGCCGAGTCTGAGGCAATCCGTCGTGAGCGCGAGGCTGAATCGCTCAAGCGCGCGACCGCGGCCGAGAATATTCAGGCGGCGAAGGCGCAGGAGGAGTCCTACGCGGCTCAGCAAAGCGCCGAGCTTGCCCGTGCGTCGCTTGAGAAGGCCAAGCTCGAGGCCGACATCATCGTCAAGGCCGAAATCAAGAAGAAGGAGCTTGAGCTCCAGGCTGAGGCTCAGGCCGAGCAGACCAGACGGCAGGCTCGCGGTGAAGCCGACGCTATCCTCATGAAGATGAAGGCTGAGGCCGACGGTATGCGCGAGATGCTGACCAAGCAGGCCGAAGGTTTTGACCAGCTGGTCAAGGCCGCAGGCGGCGAGGCAAACGACGCTATCCGCTACATGGTAGCCGACAAGCTCGAGCAGCTGACCAAGATTCAGGTCGAAGCTATCAGCAACCTCAAGATAGACAAGATTACCGTCTGGGACGGCGCAAACAGCTCCGACGGTAAGACCACGACCGCAAACTTCCTTTCCGGAATAATGAAGTCCATCCCGCCTATGAACGAAATATTCAACATGGCCGGCATGCAGCTTCCCGAGTACCTCGGTAAGGAAAAGGAGCAGGGAAAGGCCGACGAGGGCGCGGCCGAAGATAAATAAATAAGGCCGCGGCAATGTCCGCGACGGATTAACGGGAGTCACCGCGTTCTGCGGTGACTCCTTATCAATTTTTTCAGTTTTTCGACGCCGAATAGTAAAATAGGTATTGACAAGCCCATATCTGTTGTGTTATAATATACTGCCGCATAATGTAGGCTCAAAGCGCCATTGGCCGCCTGCATCAGCGAGTCTTTATGAAAGCGAGGTGCTTTTCGTGTTCGCAGTAATTGAAACCGGCGGAAAGCAGTACAAGGTCAACGAGGGCGACGTCATCTTCATCGAGAAGCTGGACGTTGCAGAGGGCGAAACTGTTACATTTGACAATGTAAAGGCTCTGTCCCTGGGCGATTCCCTTGAAGTGGGTGCTCCCAATGTGGACGGTGCTGTTGTCAAAGCCAACGTGATCAAGAACGGCAAGGGTAAGAAGATCTATGTTCTGAAGTACAAGTCCAAGAAGAACGAGAAGAAGAAGATCGGTCACAGACAGCCCTATACCAAGGTTCAGATCCTGTCCATCGGCAAGAATGCCTGAGCCCCGGGGAGACAACGATGACTAAAATAAGGTTTTTCCGGACAGGCGGTGTGTTTTACGGCTTCGAGGAGCAGGGACACAGCGGTTACGGCGAGGCGGGAGACGATGTTCTGTGCGCCGCGCTGTCAGCCATGACTATGCTCATAGTCAACACTGTGGAGATTGCCTACGCCTCCGATGTCGAGTACACCGTTGACGAGGGTGCAACGCGCATCTGCGTCCGTTCGAAGGCGGCTCTGCCCGAATTCGAAGAGGACGAGAAAAAGCGGTACGCCGTTTCCGGAGTGTTCATGGCCTATTATTATCAGCTTAATGATATGGTCGAGGAATACTACGATTACCTTGAGATCGAAGTTGTCGACAGGGATTACCAATGACCGTATCAGAAACGACAGCATTTATCTATTAATTACGGAGGAAATAACGATGTTCAGAATCAGTTTGCAGTTCTTCGCTCACAAAAAGGGCGTCGGCTCCACCAAGAACGGCCGCGACAGTGAGTCAAAGCGTCTTGGCGTCAAGAAGGCTGACGGACAGGGCGTTGTTGCCGGAAATATCATAGTAAGACAGAGAGGAACCGCCATCTGGCCCGGTAACAATGTTGGTATCGGCAAGGATCACACCCTCTTTGCTCTGATTGACGGCACAGTCAAGTTCGAGCACAAGACCAAGGACAAGAAGCAGGTCAGCGTATACGCTGAGTAACTTTCAAAAATATCCGCCGCGCTTCGGTGCGGCGGATATTTTTTTGCACGCCGTAATATTTTTTTATACTTTTTCGCGCAAAAAGGTTTACAAAGCGTGCAAAATGCTGTAAAATATATCTGATCGACTAACGGAGGGAGACCGTATGGATACACCTGTTTACAAACGCGTTCTTGTCAAGCTGTCCGGAGAGGCAATGCAGGGCAAGGACGGGATAATTGACTTTGATATGCTTGAAAAAGTCGCCGAAACACTTAAGGCGGCGACCGACAAAGGCGTGCAGGTTGCAGTCGTTGTCGGCGCGGGCAACATCTGGCGCGGAGCCAAGCAGGGCAAGAACATGAACCGCTGTCTTGCCGACCACATGGGCATGCTTGCGACCGTAATCAACGCGCTGGCAATAAAGGACGCCGTCATAAACGCAGGCGGACGCGCGACGGTAATGACGCCCGTCGATATGCCGCAGTTTGCCGAGTTCTATTCTGACGAGCACGCCATCGAGCGGCTTGAGGAGGGGTATGTCGTGATATTCGGTTGCGGTACCGGCAACCCGTATTTCTCGACCGACACCGGCGCGGTCCTTCGCGCAGCGGAGATTCAGGCCGACATAGTTCTCATGGCCAAGAATATCGACGGTATCTACGATAAGGACCCGCGCAAGTTTGATGATGCCGTCAAGTACGACCGGCTCTCGTACAGCGAAATACTCGACAAAAAGCTCGCCGCCTATGACCTCACCGCGACCGCCTTCTGCGCGGCCAACTCAATCCGTACATACGCATTCGAGCTCAAAGATCCGGAAAACATTCTCCGCGTGCTCTGCGGCGAGCGGATCGGAACCGAAACCTATTGATTTTACAGAACATAAGAAAGGATTAAACACCTATGAAATTCAACACTAAGCCCTACGAAGAAAAAATGCAGAAGAGCATTGCCGCTCATGAGTCCAACCTCGCGGTCATCCGTGCGGGACAGGCAAATCCTATGGTGCTTTCCAAAGTGACTTTTGAATACTACGGCGCCCCCACTCTCATCAATACCATGGCCGACATCCGCGTCTCCGACGCCAAGACTATTGTTATCACCCCCTATGACCGCTCGACCCTCAAGGCCATCGAAAAGGCTATACTCGCCTCTGACATAGGCATTACACCGACAAATGACGGCTCTGTCATCCGCCTCGTTTTTCCGCAGCCGACCGAGGAGCGCCGAAAAGAGCTGGCAAAGCAGATAATGAAGTATGGCGAGGAGACCAAGGTGGCGATAAGAAACGTCCGCCGTGAGGCCAACGAGCTTATCAAAAAGGACAAGAAGGACGGCGCCATGACCGAGGACGAGCAGAAGTCCGCCGAGAAGAACATTCAGGAGCTCACCGATAAGTACATCAAGAACGTTGAATCCATAACCGATAAAAAGGCCAAGGAAATAATGCAGATCTGACCGATATGAGCCGGCTTTGAATTTTCCAGAGCCGGCTCAAAAAGCATTTCCCCCGACCGCGGCGCGGATAGTTGTTTCTGAAAGAGGTTGAAATGGACAAAAAAAAGACAGACCGGCTGCACGGCATCCGGCACATAGCGTTTATAATGGACGGTAACGGCCGCTGGGCCAAGGCTAAAGGACAGCCGCGCGAGTTCGGCCATAAGGCGGGCGCGCAGGCCTTTCGCCGCGTGGTGACGCACTGCCGCGACATAGGCCTGGAGTACGTGACTGTCTACGCATTCTCAACCGAGAATTGGAAGCGTCCGCGTCACGAGGTGTCGGCCATTATGCGCCTGCTCGACTCTTTTCTCGACGAGTTTGCGGGCAGCGACGACAAGAATAACATGACAGTCCGTTTCATCGGAGACATGTCGGATCTGAGCGAGCGGCTGCGCCGCAAGATCGCGCAGATTGAGACCATATCGGCGGGGCACGACCGCGTACTCAATATTGCGCTAAACTACGGCGGCCGCGCCGAACTGGTTAATGCCTTCAACGCGCTCATCGCCGAGGGCGTCACGCACATAACGGAGGCGGACGTCTCCCGTGCGCTTTACACTGCCGACTGTCCCGACCCTGACCTCATAGTCAGAACGGCCGGAGAATACCGCCTGTCGAATTTTCTTCTGTGGCAGGCCTCGTACTCGGAGCTTTATGTCACGGACGTCCTGTGGCCTGATTTCGGCCCTGACGACGTCGACCGAGCTATCGAGGAGTACGGAAAGAGACACCGCAATTTCGGCGGCGTCGTAAACTGAACACTGAATTGGAGTGCTATCTGATGCTTCAAAGAATAATTACAGCAGTCGTAGCCATTATAATATTTCTGCCGGTACTTTGGTTTTCGGACACCGTGGCGTTACCGGCAGCGATGGCGTTGCTCATAGTCATCGCCATGTTCGAAATGTTCCGGTGCCTGGGACTTCACCGCAGATTCGCGCTGACGTTGCCGTTTTATCCGGTCGGCGCGGCGATGCCGTTCTGCGTCCGTTACCTGCATGGCGACATACCGATTGACTACCGCGACACGGCGCTGTTGGCAGTAATATTGCTGCTGGTTTACATGCTTGCAATCGTGGTTTTGAGTCACAATTCAATAAATTTCTCGCAGGCAGCTGCGATTTTTGCATCTGCGTGCTATATAATATTTTCGTTTTGCGGGATTATCTATCTGCGCGATTTTGAGAATAAGTACATTTATCTGCTCGTCTTTATCGGCGCGTGGATTACGGATACGTTCGCGTATTTTGTCGGACGCGTAGTCGGTCGACACAAGCTGATTCCCGATATCAGCCCTAAGAAAACGGTGGAGGGAAGCATCGGCGGCATTGTGTTCTGCGTTGCAGCATTTGTCGGCTTCGCCTTTATTATCGGGATAGAGTACATAGGCGTGGGCTGGCTGATACTGTCCGGTGTCATCGTTTCGGTGGTGTCGCAGATAGGGGATTTGTCAATGTCCGCAATCAAGCGCGAACATGGGATAAAGGACTATGGCCGCGTATTTCCGGGGCACGGCGGCGTGCTTGACCGCTTTGATTCCGTTTTGGCGGTCTCGTCGGTCATGACAGTGATTTTTGCAATTCTGAACATTTTTCATGTTCTCTGAAACAGGATTTTTCATATGACAGGTAACAAAACCGTATCCGTGCTGGGAAGTACCGGCTCTGTCGGAACGCAGGCGCTGGACGTCGCGCGCAAGGAAGGGCATCGCGTGCGCGTGCTCACGGCAGGAACGAACTACATCACAATTCAAAAACAGGCGCTTGAATTTCACCCTGATTTTTGCGTGCTTGATGATAAATCAAGCGCCGACCGGCTTCGCACAGCGCTTGACGGAACCGGAATTACGGTTCTCTCCGGCATTGACGGGCTCCGCACGGCACTGAACGAGGCCCCGGCCGACGTTACCGTCAACTCGGTCTCGGGCGCGGCGGGTCTCGTCCCTACGCTGGAGGTTCTGAAGACGGACACCCGGCTTGCGCTCGCAAACAAGGAGTCTCTTGTTATGGCCGGCGATATGATAATGCGCGAGGCCGCCGCCAAAGGCAAAAAAATTCTGCCGGTCGACAGTGAGCACTGCGCTATATTCCAGTGTCTCGAGGGACGCGGCGGAAATAAGCCCAAAACGCTGTTTCTGACAGCCTCGGGCGGCCCATTTTTTGGCATGACTCCGGACGAGCTCGAGCACATCACTGTCGACGAGGCGCTTGCGCACCCGACGTGGAAAATGGGACGCAAAATCACAATCGACAGCGCAACGCTCATGAACAAGGGCTTCGAGGTTATCGAGGCGGCGCGGCTGTTCGGCGTCGGGGCGGACGATATACGCGTCGTGGTTCACCGCGAAAGTATAATTCATTCGATGGTTGAATATGCTGATAACAGCATTTTGGCTCAGCTGTCGGTTCCTGACATGCGACTGTGTGTTCAGTACGCCGTGAATTATCCGGAGCGGTGCGAGGCCGTAATACCGCGGCTTTCGCTTGAAGAGATCGGAAGTCTGCGCTTTGCGAAGCCTGATCTTGTCAGCTTTCCGCTGCTCGGCATGGCCTATGACTGCCTGCGCGAGGGTGCGGCGATGCCCACAGTGCTCAATGCGTCGAACGAGGTCGCGGTAGAGGCTTTTCTCGGGCGTCGCATAGGCTTTGGCGACATTCCGAGGCTTGTCAGAGCAACTCTGGAGCGGGTTGCCGGACGTACAAGCGCCGGTAGTATCGACGAAATTCTTCATTACGACAGCATTGCACGTCAGCTTACACAAAAAGCATTAGCCTGAAAAGGAGGCGAGTACCATAGCAACTGTTTTGTACATTTTACTTGCGATAGTGATATTCGGATTCATGATATTCATCCACGAGCTGGGGCATTATCTGACCGCCCGTGCCTGCGGTGTCGGAATCAATGAGTTTGCCATCGGCATGGGGCCTAAAATTCTGTCGCACGTGTCACGCAAGTCGGGTATACGCTATTCGCTGCGGCTTCTGCCGATCGGCGGATTTGTCAGCATGGTTGGCGAAGACGAGGATAGCGCCGCCGACAACGCGTTCGGCAAAGCGAAGCCGTATAAGCGCATGATAATCATCGTGGCAGGCGCATTTATGAATTTGCTGCTCGGCGTGCTTATTATGGTGATAATCGTCAGCACGTCCAGCGGACTTCTCGCGACGAACGTCATCGGCGCGTTCGACGAGGACGCGGTCAGCAACCAACAGCTCATGGTAAACGACAAGATAATAAAGGTCGGAAACAAGCGCGTATACACAGGCTATGACTGCTACTACGAAATTATGAACCGCGGCGATAAAGCGCTCGACCTGACCGTTATACGAGACGGTGAGAAAATAGTGCTTCACGATGTTGTTTTCAACACCTTCGAGGAGAGCGGTGCGACGTTCGGAGATGTGGATTTTGTTCCGTTTGGCGAACAAAAGACAGTCGGGCGCGTGCTGAAGCACACGTGGGTGAGGTCGGTCTCGACAGTTCGCATGATATGGAATTCGCTCATCGATCTTGTTCGCGGACGCTATGGCTTTGAGGCAGTTTCAGGTCCGGTTGGCATAACCGGCGCTATCGGGACTGCCGCTGAGGCGGGAACGACAAATCTTCTGTATCTCTGCGCTGTGATTGCCATCAATCTCGGAGTGGTGAATCTGTTGCCTCTTCCGGCGCTCGACGGCGGACGGTTTGTTTTCATTCTGATAGAGCTCATCCGCGGCAAGCCCGTCAAGAAAGAAGTCGAGGGCTATGTTCACTTTGTCGGCATTATTGTGTTGATGGCATTTATGCTGATAGTCACATTTAAGGACGTTTGGACGATATTCCGAAAGTAGATCACAAATCCGAATATCAAGGATAAAATCAAATGAAATATAACGATATAAGACGTAAAACATCAAAAATCAAAGTAGGCAACACGTTTATCGGAGGCGATGCGCCGATCACGATTCAGTCCATGACGAACACCCGCGCAGGCGACCACGAGGCAGCGTACCGTCAAATAGTCGAGCTCGAGAAGGCCGGCTGCGACATAGTCCGCGTGACTGTGCCGGACGTCGAGGCCGCACGCACAATAACATATGCGAAGGAGCATAGCGTCCGCATTCCCATCGTCGCTGACATACACTTTGATTACAAGCTGGCGCTCCTGTGCGCCGACCTTGGTGTCGACAAAATACGCATAAATCCCGGAAATATCGGCGACGAGGACCGCTTGCGGCAGGTCTGCCGCGCGTGCTCGGCGAAGAACATTCCCATACGCATAGGTGTCAACAGCGGCTCGCTTGAGAAAGGAATTCTCGCAAAATACGGCGCGCCCACTGCCGCAGCGCTCTGCGAGTCGGCCATGTATCACGTGGGACTGCTCGAAAAGTTTGATTTTTGCGACATTGCCATCTCAATTAAGTCGTCAGATGTCAAAAATATGATAGATGCAAACGTAATGCTCGCCGAGCGGTGCGACTACCCGATTCACCTCGGTGTCACCGAGGCAGGGGCCGGGCGCGCGGGACTTATCAAGAGCTCCGCCGGTATAGGCGCGCTGCTTTGCCGCGGTATCGGAGATACTGTCCGCATCTCACTCACGGACGACCCCGTCAGCGAAATTCACGCGGCGCGCGAGCTTCTTACGGTGCTTGATATCGAGGGACAGCGCGGGCTGAATGTCGTCAGCTGCCCGACGTGCGGGCGTACATCCGTAAACCTCATCGACTTGTATAACAGATTTGTCGCCGAGGCGGCGCGTCTCGGACTTGACCGCAAGCCGGTGACGGTTGCAATAATGGGCTGTGTGGTAAACGGCCCAGGCGAGGCGCGCGAGGCAGACTTCGGTATTGCCGGTGGCCGCGGTGAGGCGCTCCTTTTCCGCCACGGCGAGATCTGCGGCAAGATACCGGAAGACAAGATAATCGAAACATTGATAAACGAGCTAAAGGACATCACAAAATAAAAAATGCCTAAACACATACTCGAAATTTTCTCAAAATATGAACCATCCGCCCGCGCAAAGGCGATATTGGCCTCGTCCGGCGAAAATCGGCTGCGATATGATCGCGAACAGCGTATCGTCGAGATGGAGGTAGCCTTTCCCGAGCTTGTGCTGAAGGAAGACCTGTATGAAATAGAGACCGCGATATGCGCGGCGTATCAGATGAGTTACGTAAAGCTGCTGCCGAAATATCCGGCGGCGCTTTTGTCGTACTATTACATACCGCAGGTGCTTATAGAAACCGAGCGCACGGGTGTCGTTGCGCGCGGCTTCTTTTCGGATTATACCTACGAGTTCGATGGCAGGCGGCTGACGGTCGATCTGCACACGCTTCAGAGCGGAGTAGACCTCGTCAACGACTTCAAGACTCCGCAGGTCATCGAAGGCATAATTTTCAGCGAATTCGGTGTGCGCGTGAGCGCCGAGATAATCTGTTCCGACCCGATGGTCGGCTATTCCGATGCGGTTTTGCGCGAGTATGAGGCTATTGACAGCACGCTGTCGCAGCTCAGCCGCAGCTATTCGCCGGATTACGGCGGCGGAAGCGAGAGTAACGGCTATTATCGCCGTCAGAAGGACGCACCGGCGGACGCTCCGGAATCCGACGCGAATGATGAGCCTCAGCTGACGCGCGTCACCTCGCTTTACGCCGCGCCGGAGGTGCCCATCGACCAGCCGCAGGATCCCCTGATTTACGATTCCGGCTGTCGCCGCTTTGATCTCAGCGCTCCTGACTATGTCTACGGCGACGAGTTCGACGTGCGCCCGGTACACATCGCACGCATAACACAACCTCAGCACAATATCGTTGTTGTCGGGGACGTTTTCGACTTCAAAAACGAGCCCACACGCTCTGGCGACAAGAACAACGTGTCTTTTTCGCTGACCGACTACAATTCATCAATAGATGTACGGCTTTTCGGCCTTGACCCGGACGAGGCCAAGACCATAGAGTCGTTCGCGCCCGGCGCGACACTGGCGCTTTACGGCTCCGCGCGTCAGGAGACGCGCAAGGACAACAAGGCCACAAACGAAATCATTTTCAGATTTCAGCACGCCGCACGTGTGCGCGCCATCGGGCGCGAGGATAACGCCGCCGAAAAGCGCGTCGAGCTGCACCTGCACACGACAATGTCGACTATGGACGCGCTTATCTCGCCGCCCGATGTCATAAAGATAGCCAAAAAGTGGGGGCATACCGCCATCGCCATAACCGACCACGGCAACCTTCAGGCGTATCCTGAGGCCATGCTCGCAGCGGAAAAGCTGGGTGGGGTCAAGGTGATATACGGCATGGAGGCGTACTTTGTCAACAATACGTCCAGTGCGCTGTACGGTGAAGGTGCAGATTTTGAAGGCGAATTTGTTGTTTTTGACATCGAGACGACCGGTCTTTCCAACCGGAACGACCATATCACCGAGATAGGCGCCGTGCGTATCCGCGCAGGCGAGATTGTCGAGACGTTCGGCACATATGCAAACCCCGGCATGCACATTCCGGAGGAAATCACAAAGCTGACCGGCATCACAGACGAGATGGTCGCCGACGCGCCGAGTCAGATCGAGGCAGTGCAGGCGTTTCTTGACTTTGTCGGCGGACACATGCTCATCGCGCACAATGCCGACTTCGATATGGGTTTTATACGTCGCGTCTGCGACGACAACGGTATTCCGTTTGACCACCCCTATCTTGATACGGTGGCGCTGTCGCGCTACCTCAATCCCGAGCTGAAAAACCACAAGCTGGACACGCTCGCGAAGTACTTCGAGCTCGAGGATTTCAACCACCACCGCGCTTACGACGACGCGTCAATACTTGCGAAGATATTCCTCTGCATGGTCGAAAAAATGCGCGGCATGGACATACGCAGCTTCAGCGACCTCACCCGTGAGATGAGCGAGAACGCTGATCCCATGAAGCTCAGAACCTACCACCAGATAATTCTGGTCAAAAACGCAGTCGGACTTAAGAATCTGTACAAGATAGTTTCGGAAAGCTACCTGAATTACTTCCACCGCAACCCGCGCGTGCCCAAGACGGTGCTTGAAAAATACCGTGAGGGCCTTATAATCGGCTCGGCGTGCGAGGCGGGCGAGCTTTACACCGCCATACTCGACAACAAGCCCGAGTCCGAAATCGAGCGCATAGCCGAGTTTTACGATTACCTCGAAATACAGCCGGTCTGCAACAACCGCTTTCTTGTCGACGACGAAAAGCTGAGTGATGACGATGCCATACGCGACATAAACCGCCGCATATACGAGCTCGGCAAGCGGCTCGGCAAGCCCGTCGTGGCGACCTGCGACGCGCATTTCGCCAACCCCGAGGACGAAATATACCGCAAAATTCTGCTCACCGGCATGAAATTCAAGGATGCCGACCGCGACTGCGGGCTCTACCTGCGCACGACCGAGGAGATGCTTGAGGAGTTCTCGTATCTCGGAGAGGAGGCTGCGTATGAGGTTGTGGTTAAGAACACCAACCTCATAGCGGACATGGTTGAGGAGGTGCGTCCTATTCCGAAGGGCTTCTTCACGCCGTCGATCGAGGGCGCGGACGAGGAGCTGCGCGACATGTGCTGGAAAAAGGCACACAGCATGTACGGAGACGAGCTTCCCGCGGTCGTGTCCGAACGGCTCGAAAAGGAGCTTAATTCAATCATAGAGCACGGCTTTGCCGCGCTGTATATCATCGCGCAGAGGCTGGTCAAGTTCAGCGAGGACAACGGCTATCTGGTCGGCTCGCGTGGCTCGGTCGGCTCATCGCTCGTGGCGATAATGGCAAGTGTCTCCGAGGTCAACCCGTTGCCGCCGCACTATTGGTGTCCGAACTGTCGGTTCTGCGACTTTGAAAACGTCGGAAATGTCGGCTCGGGCTTTGATTTGCCCGACCGAAACTGCCCCGTCTGCGGGCAAAAGCTGCTAGGCGACGGTCACGACATTCCCTTTGAAACCTTCCTCGGCTTCTACGGCGACAAGTTCCCGGACATCGACCTTAACTTCTCCGGCGACGTCCAGGGACGCGTACATAAGTTCACTGAGGAACTGTTCGGCGTCGAGAACGTCTTCCGCGCCGGAACGCTCGGCACGCTCGCGGACAAAACTGCGTACGGATTTGTCGTCAAATACCTTGAGAACAAGGGAATTTCGCTGCCGCGTGCCGAGGTTAACAGGCTGATATACGGCTGCGTCGGCGTCAAGCGGACAACGGGTCAGCACCCCGGCGGAATCGTCGTTATCCCGAAGGAATACGACGTCTGTGATTTCACGCCGGTGCAGCACCCCGCCGACGACCCGAAATCCAACATAATCACAACGCACTTTGCCTTCACCTATCTGCATGACACCATTCTCAAGCTCGACGAGCTGGGACACGATATGCCGACGAAATATAAGTACCTCGAGAAGTACTCGAACACCTCTGTGCTCGACGTTCCCATGAACGACCGCTCAATTTACGACCTGTTTCTCTCGACCAAACCGCTCGGTGTCTCCCCCGAGGACATCAACTGTCCGCTGGGCACGCTCGGTCTGCCTGAGCTCGGGACGAAGTTTGTTGTAAAAATGCTCCAGGAGTCCAAGCCACAGTCCTTCGCCGACCTGCTTCAGGTCTCCGGTCTTTCCCACGGAACCGACGTCTGGACCAACAACGCGCAGGATCTCATCAAGGACGGCACCTGCAACATTTCCGAGGTTATCGGAACACGTGACTCCATCATGCTTGCGCTCATCAAATACGGTGTTGAGAAAAGCCACTCGTTCAAGATTATGGAGATGGTGCGTAAGGGCAAGGGCCTGACGCCCGAGTTTGAGACCGAGATGCGCGCGGCGAACGTGCCGGAGTGGTACATTTCGTCCTGCAAGAAGATAAAATACATGTTCCCGAAGGCGCACGCCGCGGCGTACGACATGTCGGCGATACGTCTCGGGTGGTACAAGGTTCACATGCCGCTGGCCTTCTACTGCGCCATGTTTACCGTCCAGCCGCTCGGCTTTGATGGAGAGCTGGTCATGCGCGGCAAGGCTACCGTCAAGGATTATATCGCGGACATCGAGCGCCGTCAGAATTCCAATGACAACCCGGCGTCGCAGAAGGAGCTCCAGAGCCTGCCGGTACTGATGCTGGTCAACGAGGCGTATGCCCGCGGGATCAGATTTCTGCCCGTCGACCTTGAGAAATCAAGCGACTTTGAGTATCTGCCGGAGAACGGCAAAATCAGACTTCCGTTCTCGGCGTTTGCTGGTATAGGAGAGAACGCCGCCGCGAGCATAATCAGCGCACGTAACGACGAGCCGTTTTTCTCGGTCGAGGATTTGCGCACCCGCGCGGGACTGACCAAGAGCGTTATCGAAATTCTCCGGCGCAACGGCGCGCTTGACAATCTCAACGAAACCGATCAGCTTACATTTATGATATAAAGGCATTACCGCGCAACGCACGAATGGCGCAGTTGCGCCATCGGAATTACGAGGTGAATCCTAAAAAACCAGTCGGCGTCCGGAATCGGACACCGACTGGTTTTTTTATTTATTTTGCCGACGAAGCTCGCGGGAGCGCTGTGTCATGAGCCCCCACAGCATTCCGAGATACGATGCAAAGCCGAGGACAAGGCACATGAAGTAGTAAAGAAGCATCCAAAGCAGATCCGCAAGGCTCCGCGGCGGGCCGATGATAATGTCGTTTATAAGCAGCTGCACTGCCTTGCTGACGGTGATGAGCCCGCCAATCCACAACGCCGCACGCTGAAACGGATTCTGCTTGTTTATCAGCGAGGTGAAAGGGAAGAACAGCGACTCTTCGTCAAATCGGTAGTTCTCGAGCTTGCCCTCGAGCGACTTTTTTTCGGCAATGAATCCGCCCGCCTGACGCATGACACGGCTGATTATAAGCAATACCAAAGCGAGTTGCGCTATCTCGAGCACAAGCGGCAGAAGAAACGCGAGGAGTATGTCCGTCAGGTAGTTTTTGACGGAGGGCAGCGTTCCATTCATGATGACGGTGACGGCGACCTTGGCGACGTATTTGTACACCGTCAGCAGTGCAAATGCGATAACGTATCCCCGCCGCTGACGCTGAGTCGAGGTGCGCCATCTGAAGAGTATCACAGTGTACGCCGCAAGCATACCGATAAGCTCGCACAGGTCGGTGGCGTACGGTATTATGTCCACGAACACCGGGATCATGAACGCAACATCGGTCTCGGACTTGACGTACAGCGTTGTCATCACGACCGCGTAAAACGTGAATATTGCGAACACAGTCAGCACCATGCCGACCAGTGAGCGCTTATATGATTGATTTTTTACATCCTGACTCATAAAAACGGGGAGTTCCTTTGCATTAAATTTAGGTTCTGTTCATATGATGTTATAACTCAACAGAAAAGGATAACTGATATGGCAGACAAGACAAACAGTACAAACAGCATAAATCGCGAAAAACGCATACTTGACTTTGAGGACATGAAGGATCACCAAAGCCTCATAGAACACCTCGAGGTGCTCATCGGGCGCTATCGCGGATTGCACGTCGTTCCGCTCTCAATGTGTGAAGGAAGAATTGTTCCGGCCGTGTTTCTCGGCCACGGAAGCCGCATTACAGTCTATACCGCAGACGCAGACGGGGAATCCTTCCTCCCGTCGCAGCTGCTCATGAGATACATAAACGAATATTGCGAAATGCGCCAAAGCGGGCGTCGGGTGTTCGGTATAGACCTTCTGAGCTTTGAGGAAAGCCGTTCGGTGTGCGTCATACCAATCTCACACACGGCCGACGGCGTCGCTTATACCGCGGACTCCGTGTCCGGTGACCGCCGCCTTTCCATTGAGCTGAAGCAGGGGGACAGCCACATCACCTGTGCTGAGGCGTCCTGCACCGGGCGATGTCGCGGAGTCGCGCAGTCGGTAGGCAGGCTGTGCGGGCTCCCGCCCACGATTGATCCGAGCCTACACGAGACCTCACGACCACACTTCAACATCTACTGCGGGCGTTGCTACGAGACCGAGGAGCAGGGCTTTTTCCGCACCTACGCCTCGGTGCGCGAGCTGCTGTTCGTCGCACCGATCATTGTGTGATGTTCCGGCGGTGTGCCGACTCAATCGTCCTGCGAGTCGTCGATGCGTATCTGCTCGCCGTTGCGGGTCACGTTTGAGAAGGGAAGATTCAAGTGGTCGTATGCGGACTTGGTTACGCAGCGGCCGCGCGGAGTGCGCGAGAGAAAGCCGAGCTGCATAAGATACGGCTCGTAGACGTCCTCGAGCGTTATCGCTTCCTCGCCTATTGTCGCGGCAAGCGTCTCAAGCCCGACGGGGCCGCCGTCGTACAGCCTGATTATGGCCTCGAGCATGCGGCGGTCGATTGAATCAAGCCCGAGCTCGTCTATGTCGAGGCATCCGAGTGCGTAGTTGGCTATTTCGGAGTCAATCCTGCCGCTGCCCTTGACCTGTGCAAAGTCACGGACGCGCTTTAGCAGCCTGTTGGCGATACGCGGCGTGCCGCGCGAGCGCGAGGCTATCTCAAGAGCGCCTTCAGGCGTGATCTCAATGCCCAGAATGCCCGCGCTGCGCGTGACTATCTTGGCCAGCTCGTCCGGCGTGTACAGCTCGAGACGCATTATGACGCCAAAGCGGTCGCGCAGAGGCGAGGTCAGCTGTCCGGCGCGAGTGGTAGCACCGATAAGCGTGAAGCGGGGCAAATCAATGCGTATACTGCGCGCAGACGGCCCCTTGCCGATGATTATGTCGAGCGCAAAGTCCTCCATAGCGGGGTATAGAATCTCCTCAACGCCCTTTGAGAGACGGTGTATCTCGTCAATGAACAGTATGTCGCCCTGCGACAGGTTGGTAAGTATCGCGGCGAGGTCCCCCTGCTTTTCGATTGCGGGCCCCGACGTGATACGGATGTTCACGTTCATCTCGTTGGCGATTATGGCAGACAGCGTGGTCTTGCCGAGTCCGGGAGGGCCGTAAAGCAAGACGTGGTCGAGCGAATCGCCGCGCCCCTTGGCTGCGTTGATGTATATGCGCAGGTTTTCCTTGGCCTTCTCCTGACCGATGTAGTCGTCAAGCCGCCGCGGACGCAGCGAGACGTCGGTCTCGTTGTCCTCGGGAACGTAGGAACTGCTCATTAGCCGGTTTTCAAAATCCAATTCGTCGTCCATTTGCGTCAGCTCCTTACCTCATAAGTTTTTTCAGTGCCTGCCGGATGACTTCTTCAAGCGGCAGGCCGTCTGCGTCGATTTCACGCAGGGCAGCCATGGCCTCGGGACGCGAATATCCGAGCACTGTCAGCGCGTCGATAGCCTCGGATAGCGCCGAGCGCTCGGTGCTCGGCGTCGGGCTGCTCGCAGCGTCCGAAGAAATGCTTGACGGAAACGACGTCGCCGCCAGCTTGTCCTTAAGCTCAAGAATAATTCTTGCCGCCGTCTTGGGTCCGACGCCGGAGGCCTTTGAGATGGTTTTTTTGTCCTCCGTGCAGACTGCCAGCGCGAACTTCTCGGGCGTCAGCAGCGACAGCACCGACAGCGCCACCTTAGGGCCTACCCCGGAAACCGAAATAAGCAGCTTGAAGGCCGCCAGCTCCTCGGTGCTTGCAAAGCCGAAAAGCTCAATTCCATCCTCGCGGACGGACATATAAGTGTAAAGCGTCGCCTTGACGGGTTCTCTCTGGAATGTGAGCTTGGGCAGGGCGTCGTATGAGGTCTGGCTTATGGACATTTTGTATGCGACGCCGCCCGCGTCGATAACGGCGCAGCCGGGTTCAAGTATAACAAGCTGTCCGCTGATATAGTAAAGCATTCAGTTCTCCTTTTTGACGTTTTCTTTATTGTCGGGCCTGACGTCAGAGGGGGCTTTTTCGTCGTACGCCCCCTCGTTCAGGCAGGGCATCTCGCCGTCGCCGTTACCGGTGTCATCTGCGTTTTCGGCATCCTCGGGGCGGCGGTCCTTTATGACAAGGTGCTTGCGGAACACAATCAGAACCACAAACAGCCCGATACTTATAAGCGTAACGGTAAGTCCCAGCACAAACTCGCGCGGCATGTATTTCATGCGTACCTCGTGCGTGCCGGACGAGGTGATATTGAAGGCGATAAGCGCGTCGAGCGTCTCGAAGGTCTCGACCTTCTCACCGTCGACGTATATCTGCCAGCCTGCGTCGTAGGGAATGGTGGTGAGTATGGTCTGGCTCTCGTTTGTCGTGGTGATGGTGCCCTTGAAGTGGCTGTCGTCAAAGTCGGTTATATCGTATTGACACTGCGCGAGCCGGGTCATAGCGTCGGCAAAAACGGCCTCGTCGATGTAGTACAGCATGCTGCAACCCTTCTTTACATAGAGGTCGTCGCCAAGAAGTTCAAGCGTCAAATTGAAGGTATCCCCCTCCTCAAATGTGCCGAGAGTAATAATTTTTCCTTCGCCGCCGTAGCCAAACGATGATATGAACGTACCATTGGCTTTGATTCCTACCATACGCTGATAATCGCTGGGAACATAACAATACAACTTACCGTCGACGGGGGCCTCTATGGAATAGTAAACCATCGCAGTCGCACCTTCACTGGATTTTGCATACTTATAATGTCCGGCAATAAATGAGGATGTGCAGTTTGAGTTTGTTGTAGTCGAAGAAAGCTCCACCGGAACAAATACCTGAACGGTTTCCTCCTCGCCAAGCATCGCCGTTATTAAAGCGTTCATATAGTCCATCGGCGTATCATAGTCGTCCGCCTTAACTTGAGTCAGATCTGTCGCAACACCATATGCCAGAGACAACGCATACGTATTCAACCAGGCCGAGTAGTCGCCGACGGTGTATGCGCGCTCGTAATCAGCTGACAAATCATCAGAGCTGAACAGATACTTGATTCCGAGAAGCGCGTTATTTACAGGGGTGCCGGAGTATTTGTTTTTGTGGTCAACGTCATCGTAGTAGTTGGTGCTTGACCAATGCGATGCCGACGGATAACCCATGTTGTGCAGAAATTCTATCGTTGATGCATTAAGTGTTGAGGTCGAGTTGGAAATGCCGCGGATTCCCAGCGTCATATTGTCGTTCACCTTGCGCTGTATCGTTTTTTCCATTCGATAGAAGCTCGGGTCGTTCTTCATGGTTGTGTTGACAATCGGACGCAGCGCGGCCATGAAGTTGTTGTAGCCAGAGTAGCCTGAGTAGAGCACGTCCTTGTCGAGCCCGACAACGTTTGAAAGTCCGTTTGCGAACAGCTCGAAGCTGACCGCGAAGGCCATTATCAGAAGCATGTTTTCCTTGAACCTTGAGCTCTTGAACAGACACAGCAGAATGAGGTAGACGGCAACGCACAGCAGCGAGAGCCAGATGGTCTGGAGATCGTCGACGTACTTATAGTCGAGCGTCTGAACGAACACGATAAGCCCGGCAATTCCGGTGCTGATTGCAAGAATGGCCTTTGAGCTGACGCTTTGTATCTCCGAGAACGCCCGGCACGCGAGTACGAGCAGAAAGAAGCAAAGCATGAAGCTGTAACGATAGTTGAGCCAGTTGGGCTTCTGGAAGCCGTGCCACACAAGGTCGACGACGCTTATCGAGAAGCTGAGCACAAAGAACATTATCATGCAGCCCGACATAATTTTCTCCCTCGCCGAGAACTTAGACGACAGGAAAAACACAGGGACAAGTATGAGCGCAAGCGTGCCGCAGTAAACAAACGGCAATCCCTCGGGGCGTACGGTATCATAGGCGCCGGGCAGGAACTTGGTCAGCAGCTCGATTATATCGAACTTGAAGCTGAAGCTCCAGCTGGGGTCGGTGAATGTGGTCTTACCGAACTTGAGCGAATAGTAAGCCGTGAGCAGTATCACCGTTGCGATGCCGACGGACAGCAGTGAATACCCCGCGAAGCGACCGAACGACTTGATGAAGTGGTGCTTTTCGCAGAGCGGGTTGTTTTTGTTGGCAACGTTCTCGGAGATGTAATAAAAGAAGAAATAAGCCAGACACCAGAAGCACATCATGTAGCCGATGTAGAAGTTGCTTGCAAGCGTGAGCGCGAGGAAAAAAACGTACATGCGGAACTTGCCGTACTTGACAAGCTGCTCAATGGCATACGATATAACAGGAAGCCAGATAAGAGCGTCTATCCACATCGAGTTGTGCTGCTGAACTATCGCGTAGGCGCTCAGCGCGTACATGCAGGAGAAGATGACGGTCGCAATTTTGCTGCGGCTCTTGCCGGTCTTATGGATGTAGAACCCGAAAGTGAAGCCGCAGAGTCCCGTCTTAAGCAAAAAGATAAACAGCAGCGCCTCGAGTATGCGCGTCTGCGGAAAAAGGCAGACGATATAAGAGAACGGGCTTGCGACGTAGTACGCGTAAATTCCCATGAACTCGCCGCCGAGCGCGCGGGAGAAGGAATAAAGCAGGCTTGCGTCACCGTACACAAAGCGGCGCAGCGCCTCATAGAAATAGACGTACTGACCGTTAAGGTCGAGCACGAGCACCGAGCCGTCGCCAAACGGATGTATTTCCATGGCAATGTATATGATATACATTATGACGACCGGGATGATAAAAGCAAAGACAAGGTAAATACTGTCCATTGTCGCAAGACGCCGCAGACCGTTGCGTATGGTCGCAAGGACGCTTGCGGGTGAAAACTTTTTTTCTTCCATGTTTCTGTTTGCCTTCCGTGAAATTATTCGTGTCTGACTCAATTGACGTGAGTGGTATGTTTGATGCTTTTTTCGAGTTTGATGCGGTCAAGCGTCATGTCGCGGCCGCAGCCGAGGCACTTCAGCCTGACAACACCTCCGACGCGTATTATCTCAAAGCTGTCAGAGCCGCAGGGGTGCGGCTTTTTCAGCTTTACTACGTCGCCGGGGGACAATCTGATTATTTCCAAGGTTACTCCCCCCATATAAGCATTATTGATAATTATATCATATAAGCACGGTTTTGTAAACACCGCGTGACATTTTTGTGACACATTGCATGTCAGGAATATTTATTCATTGATTTATGCATCGTGATAAGGCATAATTGCCATAAATGCGGTTTAAAAACGCTCTTTAATTGTCGCATAAGTAGAAAACTAAGATTATTTAAAAAAGCTATTGAAAAAATATTCAGAAAGGTGTAATATATATGCACAAAAACAAAGTTCGGAGGAACACTGCAATGGATAAAAGTAAAATCAAAAAGGTTGTTCTGGCCTACTCGGGTGGCCTTGACACTTCAATCATAATTCCGTGGCTCAAGGAAAACTACAACAACTGCGAAGTAATCGCCGTTTCCGGAAACGTCGGTCAGGCGGACGAGCTGGATGGGCTTGAGGAAAAGGCGCTCAAGACGGGCGCGTCCAAGCTGTATGTCGAAGACCTCACAAAGGAGTTCCTTGAGGATTACGTTTTCCCCTGCGTACAGGCCGGGGCTCTGTACGAGGACTATATGCTCGGCACGGCGTTCGCACGTCCGCCGATTGCAAAGCGTGTAGCCGAGATTGCGATTGCCGAGGGCGCTGACGCCATCTGTCACGGCTGCACTGGCAAGGGCAACGACCAGGTGCGTTTTGAGTTGGCTATCAAGGCGTTCGCACCTGACATGCCCGTGATTGCTCCGTGGCGTGAGTGGAACATAAAATCCCGCAGCGAAGAGATAGATTACGCCGAGGCGCACAACATCCCGCTGCGTATCAGCCGCGAGACCAACTACTCCAAGGACAAGAACATCTGGCACTTGTCTCACGAGGGGCTCGACCTCGAGGATCCCGCCAACGAGCCGCAGTACAACAAGAAGGGCTTTCTTGAGATGGGCGTTTCGCCCGAACAGGCGCCGGACAAGCCCACCTATGTAACGATACACTTTGACGAGGGCATTCCCACCGCCGTCGACGGCGTCAAGATGGGGGCGGTCGAGCTTGTTACAAAGCTGAATGAGGTCGGAGGAGCCAACGGTGTAGGCCTGCTTGACATTGTCGAAAACCGTCTTGTCGGCATGAAGTGCCGCGGCGTTTATGAGACGCCCGGTGGCGCGATACTGTACCACGCGCACGCCGTTCTTGAGACGCTCTGCCTTGACAAGGAGACGGCGCACTACAAAGCTCTCGTTGCGCAGAAGCTGGCCGAGCTTGTCTACGCCGCGCAGTGGTTCACTCCGCTCACCGAGGCCATACTCGCCTTCGTGAAAACGACGCAGCGCACCGTCACAGGTGACGTCACGCTCAAGCTGTACAAGGGCAACATGATAAACGCCGGAGTCACCTCGCCTTACTCTCTCTACGATCCCGAGATTGCCACCTTCGACGAGGACGACGTCTACAATCAGAACGACGCCTCCGGATTCATCACACTGTACGGTCTGCCTACCAAGGTCTACGCCAAAATGAAGGCCAAGAACGGTCTGAAATAAATCCATGGGCACAAATCAGAAAATGTGGGCGGGGCGCTTCGAGAAGCCGCTCGACAGCCTCGCTGACGATTTCAATTCCTCGTTGTCGTTCGACCGGCGCATGTACAAACAGGACATCGCCGGTTCGATAGCGCACGCGGGGATGCTGGCAAATCAGGGAATAATCGCGCAGTCCGACGCCGAGCAGATAATCGCCGGGCTGACGGGAATACTCGATGACATAAATTCCGGCAAGCTCGAAATAGTTCCGGGAGCCGAGGACATACACATGTTTGTCGAGGCCGAGCTGACCGCGAGAATCGGCGACGTCGGAAAAAAGCTGCACACCGCCCGCAGCCGCAACGATCAGGTGGCGCTTGATCTGCGCATGTACCTGCGTGACGAGGCGGACGGCATAGTCGCTGCCATACAGGGGCTGATAGCGGCGATAGTCGACAAGGCCGAGGAAAACATAGACGCCATCATGCCGGGCTACACCCACCTCCAGCGCGCTCAGCCGATACTGTTTTCACATCACATAATGGCATATTCGTACATGCTGTACCGGGACATTTTGCGGATTTGTGATGCCAAAGCGCGCATGAATCAGTCGCCGCTCGGCAGCTGCGCGCTCGCCGGTACGACCTACAATACCGACCGCGAGGCAGTCGCCGCAGCGCTCGGCTTTGACGGAATAACCCAGAACAGCATCGACGGCGTCTCCGATCGCGATTTCTGCATCGAGCTCATGAGCGCGATGTCGATACTTATGATGCACCTGTCGCGCATGGCTGAAGAGATCATTCTGTGGTCGTCGTGGGAGTTCGGCTTTGTCGAGCTCGACGACAGCTACACAACCGGCTCGAGCATCATGCCGCAGAAAAAGAACCCCGATATGGCCGAACTTGTCCGCGGCAAGACAGGGCGCGTCTACGGTCATCTGATGGGACTGCTTACCACCATGAAAGGCCTGCCGCTTGCCTACAATAAAGATATGCAGGAAGACAAGGAAGCCGTGTTCGACTGCTGCGACACGGTGAAAATGTGTCTCGGTGTTTTCACTCCTATGGTAGCGACCATGAAAGTGCGCCGCGACCGCATGATAAACGCCGCGCGCCGTGGCTTTATCAACGCCACGGATCTTGCCGATTACCTCGTCGGGAAGGGAATACCCTTTCGCGCGGCCTACAATACGGTCGGGCGTATCGTCGGGTATGCCGTGCGGCACGGTCAGGTGCTTGAGGAGATACCGCTT
Source organism: uncultured Eubacteriales bacterium (assembly GCA_934401725.1). Taxonomy (GTDB): domain Bacteria; phylum Bacillota; class Clostridia; order Oscillospirales; family CAG-272; genus UMGS1002. Next base: position 46,008 of record CAKRSS010000002.1, read on the forward strand.
GATATATATGAAAGCTTTGACGCCTCGTTCGGCGAAGACCTTTACGACGCCATAGAACTCGGCACCTGCGTGCGCCGCAGAACCTCGGCCGGAGGCACCGGAGAGGCATCCGTCAAATCGCAGATAGCCTTCATGCGGGACTATCTTAGAAGTGTGACGAAGGCGTGAATTTGTGAACAATACATGAATATTGTCCAAAAACATATTCTTCGGTGGCCTTGATTATAGGCTTTTATGATAAATGAACACAAAATGTCGAAAACGACTTGACAACACAACATTTTGTTTGGTATAATAGGGGCAGTTCGAGATATTGTGATTTGATCGCGCTTGTATATACCCCATGATATGGTTGGGAAGTTTCTACCGGATAACCGTTAATTGTCCGACTATGAGCAGACAGAGAATTGCCCCGCGAGAACTGCATTTTTGCCGTTCCCTTGACGACCGGCGTCTGCGCATAGAAGCTGCAGGCGTCGGTTTTGTTTTGGCTTTACGGGCTATGCCCCTGAGCATATATAAAAATCATGGAGGAACAATCATGTTCAAAAAAATCCTGTCACTTGCGCTTGTTGTCGTAATGTGTGCTTCACTCTGCCTGGCTATGGTGTCCTGCTCTGACAATCAAGATCAGGGTGACGACATCATCGAATCCCCCCTGCCTCTGATCGAGACCAAATCCACGGTCACTGTGCCGGCCGACTTCAAGATCGGTTTCATTTTCCTGCACGACGAGAACTCCACCTACGACGCCAACTTCATCAACGCTGCAAAGAGAGTTCAGAAGGCGCTGAATCTGAAGGACGAGCAGATTGTTCTTAAGACAAATATTCCTGAGGACGATACCTGCTACAGCACCGCTATTGACCTTGCTGACCAGGGCTGCAATATCGTGTTTGCTGACTCCTTCGGTCACGAGGGCTACATTCTCCAGGCCGCTAAAGAGCGTCCAAACACCCAGTTCTGCCACGCAACCGGTACCCGCGCTCACACCGAGGGTCTGGCTAACTTCCACAACGCGTTCGCTTCCATCTACGAGGGCAGATACCTCGCCGGTATCGCCGCTGGTATGAAGCTCAACGAGATGATCGAGTCCGGCAAGATCACCGCAGACAAAGCCGTCATGGGCTACGTCGGTGCGTACACCTATGCCGAGGTTATTTCCGGCCTTACTTCCTTCTACCTTGGCGCAAAGTCTGTTTGCCCCAGCGTTAAAATGAAGGTTCAGTTTACCGGCTCCTGGTACGACGAGGCTAAGGAGCAGGAGGCTGCAAATGCTCTTATCAGCAAGGACTGCGTCCTCATCAGCCAGCACGCTGACTCCATGGGCGCTCCCTCTGCTTGCGAGATGAAGGGTATCCCGAATGTTTCCTACAACGGCAGCACCGTTTCCGCTTGCCCCGACACATTCATCGTTTCCTCTGCCATCAACTGGACCCCTTACTTCCAGTACATCATCGAGTCCTACGTCAAGGGCGAGGCAATTGCTGCTGACTGGTGCGGCGGTATCGACGAGGGCTCCGTTGTCCTGAGTGACATCAACGGCAAGGCCGCTGCCAAGGGCACCAAGGAGAAGATTGCCGAGACCATCACCGCTTTGAAGAACGGCACTCTCAAGGTCTTCGACGTCAACACCTTCACCGTCAACGGCGAGAAGCTGACCTCCTACATGGCTGACGTCAACTTTGACGAGAACTACACCAAGGATACCGAGGCCATCAAGAACGGCGCGTTTGCCGAGTCCTCTGACCGTTCGGCTCCTTACTTCGATCTCACCATCGACGGTATTGAGTTCCTGAACTCGATGTATTAATAAGCTGCTTTTTGGACAAAAGGCGGAGCATCAATGCCCCGCCTTAGTCCTTTTTATCTTATGGAGGATAACAGGGTGTCAGAAATCAACGCGCTCGAGCTCAGACACGTAACAAAGCGTTTCGGCTCAATCGTCGCCAATAAGGATGTCGATCTCGATCTCCGCCACGGCGAAATACTTGCCATTCTCGGCGAAAACGGAAGCGGCAAGACCACACTTATGAACATGATCTCGGGAATCTACTTTCCCGACGAGGGTGAGATACTTATAAACGGCGAAAAGGCTATTATTGCCTCGCCGAAGGACGCATACAAGTATAAAATCGGTATGATCCACCAGCACTTCAAGCTGGTCGACGTGTTCACCGCGGCCGAGAATATCGTTCTCGGTATCAGCGATGAGAAATTCAGCATAAAGAATTCTATCCAGAGCGTCAAGGCCATCAGCGAAAAATACGGCTTTGAGCTTGATCCGAAAAAGAAAATTTACGAAATGTCCGTCTCCGAAAAGCAGACTGTCGAGATAGTCAAGGTGCTTTACCGCGGAGCTGACATTCTTATTCTTGATGAGCCGACTGCGGTTCTTACTCCGCAGGAGGCGCAGAAACTGTTCTCAGTCCTGCGCCGCATGCGCGACGACGGCAAGGCCATCATTATAATTACGCATAAAATGCACGAGGTTCTCGAGATTTCCGACCGCGTTGCAATACTCCGCCGCGGCGAGCACATCGCAACTGTCAATACAAAGGAAACCTCCGAAGCAGAGCTCACCGAGATGATGGTCGGCAAAAAGGTCAAGTTGAACATCAGCCGCACCGAGCCACGCAACCCGCAGGACAGACTGACAGTGGAAGGACTCAACTGCTTCAACCACGACGGTGTCAAAACGCTTGACAACATCTCGTTCACCGCACGCTCGGGCGAGATACTCGGCATAGCCGGTATCGCAGGAAGCGGCCAGCGCGAGTTGCTCGAGGCTATCGCAGGCCTTCAGCACATCGATTCCGGCACGATAACATACAACAACCCCAAGAACGGCGAGACGGTCAACCTGCGTGACAAATCGCCGCTTCAGATACGCGAGCTCGGCGTCCGGCTGTCGTTCGTTCCCGAGGATCGCCTCGGAATGGGACTTGTCGGTAACATGGACATCATAGACAACATGATGCTCCGAAGCTACCGCCGTGGAAAATCCATTTTCGTAGACCGCAACAAGCCTCGCAACCTTGCCGAGGAAATAATAAAGAGCCTCGAGGTCGCAACGCCTGGCGCCACAACGCCGGTTCGTCGGCTGTCCGGCGGTAACGTACAGAAGGTACTTGTCGGGCGCGAGATCGCGTCGGCTCCGACGGTGCTCATGGCGGCGTATCCCGTCCGCGGACTTGATATAAACTCATCGTACATGATTTACAATCTGCTCAACCAGCAGAAGGAAAACGGCACTGCCGTCATATTCGTCGGCGAGGACCTGGACGTGCTCATCGAGCTGTGCGACCGCATAATGGTCATAAGCGCCGGACACGTAACCGGTATGCTTGACGGACGCAGCGCGCAGAAAGAGGAAATCGGTCTCTTGATGACCAAAGCGGAAGGAGCGGACGAAAATGTCGGTTAACACACAAATAAAGAGCAAGCATGAACCGCTCTTTCACATTTCCAAGCGCGTCAGTCTGCCGTGGCAGAAGTCGCTGCTAATCCGCGCCATCTCTATCTTCGCGGCACTCGTATTCTGCGGCCTTCTGACATTCTTTCTGACAGGCGATAACCCTATATCGGTCTATGTTACCATGTTTGAGGGAGCCTTCGGCAACACAAACCGTATATGGGTCACGGCACAGAACCTTGCGATACTGCTTTGCATATCGCTGGCTGTCACTCCCGCGTTCAAAATGAAGTTTTGGAACACCGGAGCCGAGGGGCAGGTTCTCATCGGAGGACTTGCAACGGCAATGTGCATGTTCTACATCGGCGGCAGCGTTCCCACATGGGTGCTCATACTCATTATGACGGTGACCAGCATTGTTGCGGGCGCGCTGTGGGGCGTAATTCCCGCCATTTTCAAAGCGCAGTGGCAGACGAATGAGACGCTGTTCACGCTCATGATGAACTATGTCGCAATACAGCTTATCGAATATTTCCTCAAGGTCGCTGACAAGAGCGGTTCCAATACCGTCGGCCCCGACCTGCTTAAGTTCGGATGGTTTCCCGAGCTGTTCGGGCAGAAATACCTGCTCAACATAGTGATAGTCGTTATCCTGACCGTTGGCATGTACATATACCTTAAGTACAGCAAGCACGGTTACGAAATATCCGTCGTCGGCGGAAGTGAGAACACGGCACGCTACATCGGCATCAACGTCAAGAAGGTCGTTATCCGCACTATGGCAATATCCGGCGCTATCTGTGGCCTGACCGGTCTGCTGCTCGTCGGCGGAACCTCGCATTCAATCTCGGCAAACACAGCCGACGGACGCGGTTTTACCGCTATCATGGTCTCGTGGCTGGCGAAATTCAACCCGCTGACCATGGTGCTGACGTCGTTCTTACTGGTGTTTCTTGACCGCGGAGCCGATGAGGTCTCCACTAAATTCGGACTCAACAGCTCGTTCTCCGATATAATCACGGGTATAATCCTGTTCTTCATCATCGGCTGCGAGTTCTTCATTCAGTACAAAATAAATGTAAACGAAAACCATCGCCTGTGGGGCAAAAAGAAAGGGGAGGTAGAGTAAAATGACTGCTATTGCCAATTTTATTCAGCGTGCCATCATTCAGGGCACTCCCTTGCTGTTCGGCTCGACCGGCGAGATAATCACGGAAAAATCCGGCAACCTCAACCTCGGTATTCCCGGCATCATGTACATCGGCGGTATCAGCGGCGTCATCGGCGGCTTTATGTATCAGCAGGCCGGGCGCTTTTCGCCCGTGCTGGCACTTATAATCCCGGTTGCCTGCAGCCTTCTCGGCTCGGCGCTCGCGTCGTTGCTTTACTGCTTCCTGACCGTCACACTTCGCGCAAATCAGAACGTGACCGGTCTCGCGTTGACTACCTTCGGTGTCGGCTTCGGCAACTTCTTCGGCGGCTCGCTTATAAAACTGGTTGACTCCGAGGTGCCCTCCATCGCGCTGACGCGCTTTGCCAAGGTATACAAGCAGACCCTGCCGTTCGCCTCCAAGCTCGGCTGGTTTGGAGAGATGTTCCTGTCGTATGGCTTCATGGTTTATCTTGCGGTGATACTCGCAGTCGTTGCGACAATCGTGCTTATGCGCACGCGCATAGGCCTTCACCTCCGCGCAGTCGGCGAGAACCCGGCGACTGCAGATGCGGCCGGTATCAACGTCACGCTTTACAAGTACGTAGCGACCACCATCGGCGGCATGGTGGCCGGTCTCGGAGGACTTTACTACGTTATGGACTACACCAACGGCGTCTGGTCGAATAACGGCTTCGGTGACCGTGGATGGCTTGCAATCGCGCTCGTTATCTTCGCAACATGGAAGCCTGCTGTCGGAATTCTCGGCTCCTACCTGTTCGGCGGACTCTACATTCTGTTCAACTACATCAACGTCAGCATGCAGGTTCAGCCGCTCATTCAGATGCTGCCGTACGTCGTGACAATAATCGTTCTCGTTGTGACGAGCATCCGCAAGAAGCGCGAAAATCAGGCACCTTCAAGCCTCGGACTTTCGTATTTCCGAGAAGAGCGGTAATCAACAAAAACAAGAGCCCCGGGCTCTTGTTTTTTCTTTTGCTACAAACGCGAAATAAATTCACTTTAGGGCTTTTCAAAACCGTAAGTATATGCTATAATAGTAAAGGGTTGCGCCGTAAAAATTGCGGCGTTTCGTATTACAATCGGAATTGTTCTGTGAGGAATCATTTTGAATAGCAAATCACAAATTGAAAATAAATTTGAGATTCTCAATGGCATTTTGTCACCTTGTGACGTCAAAAAACTGCCCGCCGACAAGCTGCCCCAGCTAGCCGACGAAATAAGGCGGAAACTGGTAGAAACCGTCACGCAGAACGGCGGGCATCTTGCTTCGAATCTCGGCGTTGTCGAGCTGACGATAGCGCTTCACCGCGTTTTCAACACGCCGCACGACCATATCGTGTGGGACGTCGGGCATCAGAGCTACGTTCACAAAATGCTGACCGGGCGCGTCAGGGAGTTCGACACACTGCGCCGACCGGGCGGTATTTCCGGGTTTACAAGCCGCAGCGAAAGTCCCCACGACTGCTTTGGTGCGGGGCATAGCTCAACCTCACTGTCTGCCGCGCTGGGATTTGCGGAAGCGGACAGGCTGTCGGGATCTGACGCGTACACGGTAGCCGTGCTTGGCGACGGCGCGTTCACGGGCGGCATGATCCACGAGGCGCTCAACAACTGCAATCGTGACCTGCGGTTGATAATCATCATAAATGAAAACGAGATGTCCATTTCCAAAAACACCGGCCGCTTTGCGAGCAGTCTCGCCGAGCTGCGGTCGCGACCAGGGTATTTTGAGACGAAGAAGGCCACTGGGAAGATAATCCGCCGCATCCCGCTCGTTGGAAACACGCTTTTCAGAGGCATACGCGGCTTCAAAAAGTCGCTCAAAAACCTGATTTACGGCAGCAATTATTTTGAAGACATCGGCCTTTATTACATCGGACCGATTGACGGAAACGACGAAGAAAAGGTTGAGACCGTGCTTCGTGAGGCCACAAAGCTCGAGGAAAGCGTGGTAATTCACCTCAAAACAAAAAAGGGCAGGGGGTACGAACCTGCCGAAAAGCAGCCGCACCTCTACCACAGCCTGTCGCCTAGCGGAAAAGAGCGTCCGGAACGGACATTTTCGTCCGAATGCGGGCGAATTTTATGCGAGAGAGGCCGCCAGAACGACCAAATTGTCGCCATAACGGCGGCCATGAGCTATGGGACAGGGCTTGAATGCTTCCGGCACGACTTCCCGGAGCGCTTTTTTGACGTCGGGATTGCGGAGGAGCACGCACTGACCTTTGCCGCCGGGCTGGCGGCGGCGGGCAAACGCCCGGTCGCCGCGATATATTCGACGTTTTTGCAGCGCGGATTTGACAGCATAATTCACGACATCGCTCTGCAAAATCTGCCCGTCCTGATGTGCATCGACCGCGCCGGGCTCAACGCCGGTGACGGCATCACACACAACGGCATTTTTGATGTGTCGTTTCTCGCAGGCCTGCCCAATGTGCGCATTTATACACCTGCAACCTTCGGCGCGTTAGAGCGTGCGATAGATGAGTCGTTGCAGCAGAACTGCCCCTGCGCAATCCGTTACCCGGCCGACGGGGAAGACGGAAATGTAGTAAACGCGTTCTACGCCTCGGAAACCAACTCCCCGGTTCTCACATATTTTCCAAACCCGGACTGCGACGTTGTCATAGTGGTTCACGGACGCATGGCGGCCGAGGCGCTGCATGTGGGTGAGTTGCTCGCCGAGTCGGGTGTGAGTGCGGGCGTGATGCTTCTCGAGCGCCTTACTCCGTGGGACGAAATTGCTGGCGTGATATTAGAAAAACTGCCGCGCGGCGCAAAAATGATAGTCACGTTGGAAGAAGAAATCCGATCGGGAGGTATGGGAATATCGATTTGTGACGCGCTCGCGCGTCTTGGACTTCCTGCGAATATAAAAATGCAAATTATTGCCGCCAATGACCCGTTCGCACGTCCGGCGAGCGGAGAGACGGTTTACAGTGCCGAACACCTGGACTGTGAGTCTGTAAAGAACACAATTCTGACGGAGATGAGAAAATAATTGCGGCGATGACGCCGCAATTATTTGTGAGCAAATCATTTACAAAAAGCGGAAAATTCCGATATGAGCTCATCGGGAAATTCCGCCTTTTTGTTTATCGCGTCGGCGGAACGCAGGTCGATTCTGTACCCGATGTGGCTTATATCGTCCCAAACCTGTATTTTGACGAGCGGGTCAGCACCGAAAAGCTGTTGCCATAGCTCAATGTCAGCCTCGAAAGATTGAAAATCGAAGGTACTGTTAATTATCAACACCGGGACGGCGGCGTTTTTGAGGCTTTGAGCTACATTCAATTGATTGTAGCTTGCCCACCAGCAATCAGTAGCACCGAAATAGTAGTAGCCGCGGCAGTTGCCGTGGTCAGAGCTGTTGTCAGCGTCCTTGGCAGCGGCGGCGTAGCGGCGATACTCCGCCGATTTTTCCGGGTTCGCCGCACAGAACTGATCCGCCGCAATATCCGCAAGGTGGCGCGCGGAGCTGTTGAATGTAATCACGCCTGCGATATTTCCGTCGCGTGCAGCGAGCTCGGCTGCAACCTGCCCGCCGAGACTGTGACCTAACAGGTAAATTTCTCCGGACTGCGGCTGTTCACGTAGATAGGATAGCGCCGCGGCCACGTCATAAAGATATTCCTGTTCGATACCGTCCTCCTGCGTGAAGCTTTGAGCGTAACGAAATGTCCTTTTCTCAACTCGCAGCGAGTTTACACCGTCAGATGCAAGTCCCCTGGCGATGTCCCTGTACGGCTTCAGCACGCCTAGGCTCCCGTCGCTGTCGCACGGCCCGGAACCGGGGATTATCAGCACGGTAGGGTGACGCTCGCCATCGTCGGCATACGTGTAAACTGCGTCAAGCGGATATTTTCCGGGCAGTTCAAATCTGCGCACTGCTATATTTGCGACCGGTTCTTCTGTCGTTTCCGCCGCGGCGGCGGTTTCCTTTGTTTCGGGCGTAGTTGTGCTCGTGCCGGACAAAGATGTGCTTTCGGATGTTGTATGTATTATAGTGTCTGCAGGCTTTCTATCGCAGGACGCGTAGCTCATTATCGCCGCAAGCAGAACGGCAATGACGAAAAATTTCTTCGTTTTCATTCGACATCACCATCACTTTCGTAGTAATTAAGCCACAAGCCGCAGATCATGTCGTTGTGAAAAACAAATTTAATCCTCAAAAACAAGTTCTCAAACTCGACAAATTGGTATATAATATTTTGAAATTTATCATCATGTGACATACTTCCGAATCTTTTGAACGATTTCAATGGTGCCAATGTTTCCTCGCGAACGCGCATGTAAACATCGCGCGGCATACATTCCGATAAGTTCCGGTCGATTTGTTTGTAAAGTGCTTCTTTGTCTCCGCTGATTATCGCCTCCGAACACACGCGGGCAATTTCGTCGATAGAAGCGTCAGTATTAAGCGCTTTTTCCGTTGTCGTCGCGTCACTAACAGGACGCGTCAGTGCGGAAATGTCGCCGCCGTTGTCGATGGTGGCGAGCTCCTCGGTCAGCAGGTTAATCTCGTCAAGCCTTTTGTTCACACGCGCGATTATCTCAGCGCGCCGTCCGAGAATCGCGCTCCTCAGCTCTGCGTCACCAGACTGAATTTCATAAATAGCTCTGACAGGCAGTCCAATCGACCGAAGCACCAGCACGTCGCGTATGTGCCCGACCTGCTCTGCGGTGTAGCAGCGCCTTTTGTTATGTGGCCGACTGCTTGATACGAGTCCTTTTTGCTCATAAAAGCGAAGCGTGCGTGATGTTGTGCCCAAGAGTCGACAAACCTCTGAAATATCGTAAGTTTCTGTCTGCATTTTATCACCTCCGGCACAAGTATACCACTTGACGCAGCGTCAATGTCAATAGTTTTCTTCGTTTTTTCAATCAAAAAGCGCTGTACAATGATATTTTTTAGATTTTCCTCACGTACAGCGCTTTTGGATTGAATTCCTCAGATTCTCGCAACGCCGGTGCGGCGGGCGGCATCGGCAACGGCAGCCGCCACGGCAGGGCCGACGCGCTTGTCGAAGGCGGCGGGGATGATATAATCCTCGTTCAGCTCCTCATCGGAGATGAGTCCCGCGAGCGCACGGGCGGCGGCAATCTTCATCTCGTCGTTGATATCCGAAGCGCGGACGTCAAAGGCTCCGCGGAAAATTCCGGGGAACGCAAGGACATTGTTTATCTGGTTGGGATAATCCGAGCGCCCGGTCGAAATGACGCGCGCGCCGCCGGCCTTGGCATCGTCCGGGAAAATCTCGGGCGTGGGGTTAGCGCAAGCGAATATAATCGCGTCACGGTTCATGGTCTTGACCATCTCCGTCGTGACAACGCCGGGGGCGCTCACGCCGATAAAAACGTCAGCACCAACGAGCATGTCGGCAAGCGAGCCCTGCTTGCAGGAAAGGTTGGTGAGCTCGGCCATCTCATTCTTGATCCAGTTCATGCCATCGGGACGTCCACGGTAAATTGCGCCCTTGCGGTCGCAAAGCGTAATGTCGGCAAAGCCGTCGGACAGCAGCAGACGGGTTATAGAAATCGCCGCGGCGCCCGCGCCGTTGACGACTATGCGGACATCCTCTTTCTTTTTGCCGACGACCTTGAGCGCGTTGGTAAGCCCCGCGAGCGTGATGACGGCGGTGCCGTGCTGGTCATCGTGGAAAATCGGAATATCACACTTTTCCTTCAGCTTGCGCTCAATTTCGAAGCAGCGCGGCGCTGCGATGTCCTCGAGATTTACACCGCCGAACGAACCGGAAAGCAGGTATACAGTGTTGACTATCTCGTCAACATCCTTGGATTTTATGCAAAGAGGGAAGGCGTCGACGCCGCCAAACGCCTTGAACAGCACGCATTTGCCTTCCATGACCGGCATTCCGGCCTCGGGGCCGATGTCGCCAAGTCCGAGAACGGCGGTACCGTCGGTGATGACGGCGCAGAGGTTCCAGCGGCGGGTCAGCTCGTAGCTTTTGTTGACATCCTTCTGTATTTCAAGGCACGGCTGGGCAACTCCGGGTGTATAAGCCAGCGAGAGATCCTCCTTAGTTGCAACAGGGGCTGTGGCGATAACTTCAATCTTTCCGCGCCATTCGGCGTGTTTCTTAAGCGATTCAACAGCGTAATCCATTTTCTTGTCTCCTCCGATAAAAATATATTCATAATATATTATATCAACAAACGTCCGAAAAAGCAATAGTAAAAGCAAGCAAAATACGGCGCAAGACAGATTTTTCAATGATTATACCGCCGTCTTACGGCAAATAATATTAAAACAACAGATTACGGGGGATTAACTATGAAAAAGAACACAGTAATCGCCCTGATTGTCGTGATGCTGTGCGCCGTGATAACAACACAGCTGTCAGTACAGGCAACCGGGGAAGCGTATAATTGGTACTGCATGCGCAATAAGACCCACCTTCAGCCGCGATGCGAGCCAAATATGAGCTTTATCGAGCACTATAACGGCTACTACGTCGACCGTAGGCACGGCGACAACAGCACGGAAAAGGTGCTGTACCTGACGTTTGACGCGGGCTATGAGAACGGAAACATCGCCAAGATACTAGACGTCCTCAAGTCGCGTGGTGTGAGGGCCGCATTTTTTATATTGAGCAATCTCGCAAAGTCAAACGCTGATCTTGTCAAGCGAATGGCGTCTGAGGGACACACTCTGTGCAACCACACCGCCGCGCACAAGGACATGTCCAAAATAAACGACAAGCAGGCGTTTGAGAGCGAACTTGAAAAGCTGAACGCCGCCTGCCGGGACTATACCGGCCTTGAGGTCGCGCACTTTTACCGTCCGCCCGAGGGGAGATTCAGCGAAGAAAACATGAAAATCGCCTCCGAGCTCGGCTACAAAACGATATTCTGGAGCTTTGCCTATGCGGACTGGGACAACAACAAGCAACCCTCGCCCGAGTACGCCAAAAAGCTGATATTTGACAATGTCCACAACGGCGAGATCATGCTTCTGCACCCGACCTCGGCGACGAACGCCGCAATACTCGGCGACGTTATTGACACACTCCGCGCCGATGGCTACCGGTTCGGAACATTGGAGGAGCTGACGGCACAATGAAATACAGGGCGGCGTTAAGTCTTGGGTTGGTGCTGTTTATTCTGCTGAATGTTTTCAGCATCTCAACGTATGCCAACCGGTTTTCCGATGTAGTTTACTGCAAAAAGAATTCGCAGATGAAAATCGCTCTGACTTTTGACGACGGCCCACACCCGGTTTATACCGGCGAGATACTCGATATTCTGCGTGAATACGGCATACGCGCAACCTTTTTTGTGGTTGGCGAAAACGTTGAACGTTACCCGGAGCTTGTGGAGCGTGAGCTCGCCGAGGGGCACGAGGTCGGCAACCACACCTACTCGCACTGCCACCTGTCAAAAACGTCGCCGGATCAGATTATACGCGAAATAGAGGCCTGCGAGCGCAGCGTTTACCAGCTGTGCGAATACAGAACAAAGCTGTTTCGTCCGCCCGAGGGCGTGCTTCCGGACGCCATACACGACTACGCTCGCGACGCCGACTACACCGTCATTCTCTGGAGCGTCGACACCTACGATTGGGCGCATAATCCGATAAATGAAATAATGAAGAACATCCGTCACAACACCGAGCCCGGCGACATAATACTGATGCACGACAGCGTCAAGGACAGCCTGACTCCAACGGCGCTGCGTCAGATCATCCCGTATCTTCTCGGCGAGGGGTACACCTTTGTGACAGTAAGTGAGCTTATAGGATGTAAATAACCTACCACACACGCCGGGGACGCATCCGGCACCGCAGCACGAGGAACACTTTGGAGCGTGGGCGCGTCCCCGGATTTTTGCGTGCGAAAAAGAATATGCTTTCGGGATGTCGTGGTTTATGTGTTAAACGACTTGCCAAAAGCATAAAATGGTGGTATGATATATGCTGAAGAATTTGAGGAGCAGGATAAGCTATGATGATATACGGAGCCGCCCGGCGTGCGTGGGCGGAGGTTGACTTGGGAAAGATAGAGCGCAACTATAAAGTAATACGCAGCGCGCTGCCGGAGGGTGTGAAGCTGTGCTGTGTGGTCAAGGCCAACGCCTACGCTCACGGTGCGCTCGAGATATCGCGCCTTTACGAGAGGTGGGGCGCGGAGTATCTGGCAGTCTCAAGCATTGACGAGGCAATGGAGCTGCGCCGCAGTGGCATCCGAATGCCGATACTCAACCTCGGTTTCGGAGCTGTCGAATGCGCCGTGCTTCTGAGCAAAAACGACATCACACAGTGCGTATATTCAAGCGAATACGCGCAGCATTTATCGAATTGGGCAGTAAAATCGGGAGTCAAAGTCAAGGTGCATATAAAACTTGATACGGGCATGGCGCGCATAGGCTTCGTCTATCGTCCCGAGCAGCGTGACGACCTGGAGGCCGTCGCACGCGCGGCAACACTGCCGGGGCTCGTCAGCGAGGGCATTTTCACGCATTTTGCCGATGCAAATTCAGGTGACGTCGGTGATAGCTATACGCGCAGTCAGTTCGAGTGCTTTTATGAGGCCGTCGACAGGCTGGAGCGCCTCGGGGTCAGGTTCGATATACGCCACTGTGCCAACAGCGGAGGCATATTCGACTACCCGGCCTTCGACCTTGACATGGTGCGCGCAGGCGGAATTCTTTTCGGCGTCGCCCCGGATAATCGCATACGAAATCTCCCCCGACTCGAGCCTGCAATGACGCTCAAGGCGGTTATCAGCTGCATAAAGGAGTTAGCCCCCGGCGAGTCGGTCGGCTACGGGCGGACGTACATAGCCGGGCATAAAATGAAGCTCGCCACCATTCCGATCGGCTACGCCGACGGTATCGACCGCGCGCTTCCGCGCGTCTGGGTGAGCTCAACTCCCGCGCCTGTTGTCGGACGCGTGTGCATGGATCAGCTTATGGTGGATGTCAGCGGCATAGATTGCCGCGTAGGCGACGAGGTCGTCATATTCGGCGGCGACGGTGCCGCGGGCGTCGACGCGCTCTCGGAGGAGCTCGGAACGATAAGCTACGACACCCTTTGCAGCCTGCACCGCGTGCCGGTGTTTTATGAATAAGTTTTCCCGGAACCTCTTCGGGGGACTCAAAAAAGGCAGCTTTCCTTGAAAGCCGCCTTTTTGCTGTCTCATGACGCAAAAAGCCCCGCGCAAGGCGGGGCTTTAACATGCTTTTGAGTGCAGAATTTCGTTTTAACCGCTGATTTTTCAGTCAAAGCGTACCTTCTACGGTGTTCTGACCAGTCTCCGTACCGGAATCGGTGTCGGTGTCAGTGTCCGCATCGTCGTCAAGAGTTTTTTCCTCGTCGCCTCCGTCTGTATCATTCGGATGGTCGGGATCGTCTTTTTTGCTTACAACGGGGTCTATCATGTATTTCTCAATGACGGGGTACGCCGCGTATGCCTTGACAAAGAACGAAGTTCCGATAAAATAGAACAGCGGCAGGATCAGCGGCAGAATTATTCGCAGCGGGAACAATACGATAGTCAGCCCTATATTGATTGCGGCGAGCACGAAAAGTCCGAGCGTTGCAACAACGTTGCGTTTGACGCCGAGCGCCGTGAATATCAGCGAGTTTTTGAGTATCTTCCACAAGCTGATGTCGAACGTTATCATCTGCATGTAGGTGTAGAAGCGCATGGTGTAGTAGATGTATATTATCGCAACCGTGGCAAAATACATCACATTGAGCATGAACGTTTCGGCGTGATACCTGAAATACAGGTAGTCAACAATCAGCACGCCGATAAACAGGCAGTCCAAGAGCCCCATGATGAGCCCCTGACGCCAGTTCTTTTTTATGGCGTAGAAGTAGTCTGATATGACAAAAACGGGATCTCCGCGCACAAGGCTGCGCGCAAGATAGGTTCCGGCAACGTTCTGCCATCCGAAGGTTATGACGTACACCACGCCAATCGCGGCTATTACGTAGTAGACGTACGAATTGTAGACCGGCACCGAAAGCTGACGGCCGTTAATCGCCATCATAATGTCCGCCGCAGGCGACCTCGACATAAACGACGCGCCGTACAGAGTAGGGAAGAGCGGGCTGCCCGACGACAGCGTCGTCGGCCCCATGATGAAGACCGCGGCGGAAATAATTATGGGCAGCACCAAAAAGATAAGTATCAGATTGACCGACAGCAGCTTCGAAAACTTGCGGAAGTAGAGCTTGAAAAAGTTTACGAAATTCTTGGGACCCTCCTCAACTTTTTCGACGCCTTTGCCGTCGCGATTCATGTCAAATAATTTGAACTTCTTTTTCTTTTTTTCCAATTTAATTATCCTTTACAAAATGAATATAAGACACAAACGATACCCGACCGTTATCATAAGTGTGTACCCAAATGACACAAAAAGCCAGAGTATATAGTTCCAGAAACATCGCGACGTCAGCATGACGCGCGGATGCCCGATTTTACTAAGCTCATCCGCCGCAAGCTCCGCGCGCACGCACGACGCGACCATAAGCGCGCAGTGGAGCAGTCCTGCGATAACAGCGACCGTCGGCCACAGCACACCCGTGCAGACCTGCGTCAGCATACACCCAAACGACCACCCGACGGCGATTCCGTAAAACGTCAGCGAGAGGCGGCAAAGCGGCGCGGTGATGTATGTAAAACCCGATATTATAATTATAGCCGATATTTTGAATATGTCAACCGAATTATAAATTATTGAAGCAATAAAGTCAAATATTTTTACGTTTTTCGCGGGCTGTGCAAGTTCTTCCAGATGGTTATAGACCGTTCGCGGCAAAGCGTTCGGCCACAGACGGTATATCAGCGCACCGAAACCGACTGCGAGCGCCAATATAAAGATGTAAGAAAGACAGAGCCTCAGCCGTACATAGGCGGAACCGGTACCGTGGCCGACCCGTCCGAGCGGTTGTTTTGCGGTAGCTTGCATGAACATTCACCTCCGTGTTTTATACATCTTATTAACGGAGGCGGCGGAATATTATCTGTTTTGCCGCATTATTTCAAACGCGATAACAGCGGCGGACGAGGCCGTCGTGAGCGAGCCCATAAACGGGCGGCCGTAGTCTATGCGGACGGTCATATCCGACAGCGCGAGCAAGGAGCGCGAAATCCCGCGTTTTTCGCCACCTATGATAAGTAACAGCGGCGCGCGCAGGTCGGCTTCAAAAAGCGAGACAGAGTCTCGTATTCCGGCGCAGACGATTCTGTAGCCAGCCGCACGGAAGGCCGCGGTTGCTACGACCGGATCGTCGACATAGGTCGGTATCAGCTCGCTTGTGCCTGCTGACGACTTTATGACGGTCCCTGCGGCGCTTGTCCAGTTGCGCGGCGAAAGCACGATTCCGCTGAATCCTGCCGCGTAAAGCGACCGCACCGTGTACGCAAAGTTGAACGGATCCTCGATGCCGTCAAGCAACGCGAAAATGCCGTCCACGGGCAGACTTGCTGAATTTACGGCAGGGAAGCTGCGCCCGGAACACACGGCGACTATGCCGCCGTGCGTGTTGCCTGCGCTCATTTCATCGAGCCGCTCTGGTGGAACTACGGATATTTCATAGCTCAGATTGTGAGAATTGGTTCTCAGAAAGCCGATTTCACGCGATTTCTTGCCGACAACGGACTCTGATATGTATATGTGGATAATTTTACGGTCATTAACCCCGGAGTTTACGGCGTTTATAAGCGCGGAAACCGAGGTCATGCCTTCAATTATTATATTGTCGTCCGGGATAGCCATGAGCGCACCACCTTGTAATATTTAACAGTATATCCATAACAATAATTTGGTAATATATCCATGTCACTCGCATATTATTTAATGAAATAATCAGACACGGAGCGGATTTGATATGATGTACATTTCAGCAAGTAAGGAACGGTGCGTACAACTGGCGTGGTATATGCTTGAAAACAACGCCACGGTCAGAAGCGCCGCCAAGAAATTCGGCATAAGCAAAAGCACCGTACATAAAGACGTAACCCAGAATCTCAAGCGGATAAACAAGCCGCTGTACACAGAAGTCAAAAAGCTGCTCGAGCGAAACAAACAGGAACGCCATCTGCGCGGCGGCCAGGCGACCCGCCGCAAATACCTGCATATAGACGAACACGGGAATAAAATTGATTGAGCCAGAAAACGTTGAGTAGCAAGCAAATAAATAAAGGCATCACCGCGTAATTCCGATGGCGCAATTGCGCAGCCAGATTTTTCGTCAGATGAAACAAAAATCCGCAGGCTGTAGCAGCGCTACAGACAAGGATTTTTGTGAAATATGACGAAAAAATGCCCGGCAAGTGTGCCACTCGAACATTGCGCGGTGATGCCTTAACTCTTAGCGCCAACATGACACGCCGTATAATAACGTTCACATACAAGGAACGCCGTATTGACAAACATAGTCACCAGACAAATCAAACGCAGAAGAAACCCGATGGCCGAGGCCAAAGGAGTCAAAAACTTCGGAAAAGTCTCAAATCGCCCTGTGTCGGCCTATTTCGCTTCCCCCGATTATACAAAATTTGCATTTTGTATAATTGGGTGGCGGCGTTCAAAGCCGCCGCCCTGGCTGGGACAAGCCTTTCAGCTACTGCGCTGATACCTTAAAGCCTGTTGATTCCCTTTGCAGGACAGTCCTTTCTGCCCTCATGTTACCACAAAGCTAGTCACTTGTCAAGTGTCAGACGGACGGCGAGGCTGCAATTGAGGTCGTATTTTGTCCAAAATACACAATAACTATCCTTCAAACTGTTCAAAACAACAAAATTAAAGAATTTCTTATATTTAATTTGCAATAAGCGGCGCGATGTGTTATAATAATTGCAGGCTACTAAGTTTTTTTGAAGGGATGGTCATATAAATGGCAATTAAAATGCGCGTCCTCTATTGGACCAACAAAGCCAAGGTAAAAACTCTGGCAAACGATCTTAAGAAAGAATTCGATCTGGCGCTGAACGCTGTCGACGCTATTCCGCCCGCCTACTCCTGCGACAAGGAGCGTCTCGTGGTGCTCTGCATCACCATCAAGGACGAACCGGACGACAAGCTGAGACTGTTCTGTCGCGAGCTGACTAAGGCTCGTGCACAGAACGTCGCGCTCATAATCGACGGCAACGAAAAAGGCGCCAAGTACATACAGGATATACTTCGCGAAGCCGGCACAAACCTCATAGAGGACGTCTGCTACTTCAAGGGCGGACTTCCCTTCCTGTCCAAGGTTTCCGACGAGGAGCGCAAGCCTGTCTTTGAATGGGCTCATCGCGTAGTCGACCAGCTTGCATAAGTAAACCGAGTAAAACATCTCCGGAGATTTGGTTCTCCGGAGATGTTTTATTTTTCCACAGGAAAGCGCATGGACTCAATCAAAAGCTCCCCCGAACGGTCGCTTACTGTGATGTACTGCGCGCGGCATGCGTCGCTTTCGATGTCGAGTCGCAGTGTGCCGTTATTGTGTCGTATCATGTACTCAAGCGCAAACTCGTATTGAGCCCATGTTCGGCTGCCCTCCTCGATTTCCTCATAGCTCAGCTTTGTTATTACAATATTGTACAGCTTCTGCTTTGTGAACGACTCCTTGTAATACTCATCGTTGGCAAAGCATGAGTTGTACTTCTCGACGTCCCCCCCGATTATAGCATTTACAAAATCCGACATAAAGCGGACGCTGTCGCCGTACTGTTCAAAGTCCTCCGGCTCGAGCGATTCCCGCAACCCGGTGTCGACGTCGTAGATGTAAATGTTGCGGTCGAGTCCCATGTAGACTGCGTCTGCGTATATATCCTCGTCGTAGTCCGGCGTTGCAAAAATGATTGTGTTAGGGCGCTTTTCGGTATCTGACGGCGCAAACAGCGAATCAAAATCTATAAACTGCGCCGCCGCGTAGCACAGCGCGACAAAGGCCGTCATCCCGGCGAGTATAGCTATGATTATTTTTTTGAGTTTGGAATCAAGGCTGCGGGATCCTGTCTCAGGTGAGCGTGTGCTCTCCGCGCCTCCCTCGTTCTGCCCGTTCGGCAGTTGTGTGTTTTTCATTGACAAACACCTCCGTCTATATTGTAACACATTGAAACAAAATAATCAAGCCCGTCGGCACAACAAACGAGCTGAAAATCCCGTGAACATATCGTCGGCATACCGTCACAAAACGCCCGAATTGTCAAAAACACTGACGGCACAAGCAAAAAAACGCAAAAGATATGCGTATTGGCTATTGATATTTTTGCCCGATTATGCTATAATAAGATGCATAATTATTTAGCAAAGGACACACCCTCATGAAATACCTTGTTCTCATTCCCGATGGCATGGCTGACCGTCCGATCCCCATGCTCGATAATATGACACCCATGGAAAAAGCCCACAAGCCCACAATGGACATGCTTGCCTCCGAGGCAGTCGTCGGCACCGTTCTGAACGTGCCGCAAGGCATGGTTCCCGAAAGCGACACGGCGAATATGGCTATTCTTTCGTTTGATCCGAAGGTCTATTCCAAAGGGCGCTCGCCTCTCGAGGCCGTCAGCATGGGCATCGACATGCAGCCGGACGAAACCGCCTACCGCTGCAATGTTGTAACGCTCAGCGAAGGCGGCGATTACGCCTCAAAAACCATGATCGACCACAGCGCCGACGAGATAACCACTGCGGAGGCTGACCTTCTTATCAAGTCACTTCAAGAAAAATTGGGCAACGAATATCGTAAATTTTACACCGGCGTGAGCTATCGTCACTGCCTGATCTGGAAAAACGGCGACGACAAATACAATTTTATGCGTCCTCATGACATTCTCGGACGCACCATCGGCGACTACCTCCCGAATGTCAGTGATGGCGGCGAGGAGTTTCTGCGCCTCATGCAGGACAGCTATGAAATACTTGACAATCACCCCGTGAACATCGCCCGCCGCGAGCGCGGACTGCGTCCCGCCAACTCCGCATGGCTGTGGAGTCCCGGCAAAAAGCCCACTCTGCCGAATTTCTACACCAAGTGGCATCTCAAAGGTGCTGTTATTTCGGCGGTTGATCTTATCAAAGGAATCGCAATCTGCGCAGGTATGACGTCGATAGACGTTCCCGGCGCTACCGGCAACATAGACACCAACTTTACAGGCAAGGCTGAGGCGGCAATTCAGGCGTTCAATAATGGGTACGAGTTCGTTTACGTCCATGTCGAGGCGCCGGACGAGTGCGGACACCGCGCCGAAGCCGAGAACAAAGTGCGCTCTGTCGAGCTTATCGACTGCAAGATTCTCAAACCCGTCTACGAATATCTCGCTCACTGCAACGACGATTTCAAGATACTCGTGCTCCCCGACCATCCAACGCCGGTCGAGTTGCGCACGCACACGTCTGACCCGGTTCCCTTCATGGCCTATTCGTCCCAGCGCCAGGTCAAGGGTGTCGACACCTTCAACGAAACCACCGCCGCCGCAACCGGACTTTATATTCCGGATGGCTATAATCTGCTTGATTTTCTGTTCAACGAGGTGTAACCGGAATCACAGAAAGAAAAAACTCAATTCGCCTCACCGTGAGATTTCTCAAAGTGTGACAGCAAACAACTTTGAATGCAAGGAGATTTTTTATGAACGAACAACCGAATTTCAAGTCAACGGGCAACCAATCTCCGGACTCCAAACTCAAAAAAATATCCGCCGAAATTTTCGATAACGTGGAAACATTCGTGTACGGGTGCTGCGTGCTCATGTTTCTTCTGACGTTTGTGTTCCGCATATGCCAGGTTGACGGGCCGTCCATGAACAAAACGCTCATACACGGCGACAAGCTGATAATCAGCGACATGTTTTACGAGCCGCAGCAATACGATATTGTTGTTTTCCATCAAACTGACGCCTCGCGTCAGGGTTATAACGAGCGCATTGTCAAGCGCGTTATAGCGACGGGCGGGCATTATGTCAAAATCGACTTTGACAACGATGCCGTCTATGTTTCCGAGGACAATGTTTTTGACGATAGCGATCTTATTGACGAATCGGAATACAAATACCTCGACATTGGCCGTTGGAAACGTTCCGGCGTGCTGGAGACCTACGTGCCGGAGGGCAAGCTGTTCGTCATGGGCGACAATCGTAACAACTCTGCCGACAGCCGAACCGCAGATATAGGTCTTGTTGACAGCCGCAGAGTGCTCGGCAAGGTTGCGCTGCGCTTCATGCCGCTTTCCGACATCAGAATGTTTAATTGACGTCACAAATCGACAAAATATACACCGTCAGGAGATATTATGCCTTCAGATGTGATACAGTGGTACCCCGGGCACATGGCCAAAACCCGGCGTATTATCGAGGAAAATCTAAAAAATATCGACGTGATAATAGAGTTGCTTGACGCCCGCATTCCGTATAGCTCGCGCAACCCGGAAATCGGAAAGCTAAAAGCGACGAAGCCGTCCATTATACTGCTGAATAAAGCCTCACTAGCCGACCCGGAGCAGACTGCCGGCTGGGCGCGACTGCTTGCCGCCGACGACTGTGTCTGCATCCAAACAGACTGCGTCAGCGGCAACGGGCTTGGGCGTATTGCTCCGGCAATGCGACAGCTGTGTGCCGAAAAGCTGGAGCGCTACCGCGAGCGCGGCATGACCGGGCGCAAACTGAAAGCCATGGTTCTCGGTATTCCTAACGTTGGAAAATCATCGCTTGTCAACAGACTTTCGGGAGCCGGAAAGGCCAAGGTTGAAAACCGCCCAGGCGTGACGCTGAACAAACAGTGGATTGCAACGTCTGCCGGGTTTGACCTTCTTGATATGCCGGGAATATTGTGGCCAAAATTTGACGACCGACGCGTGGCTGAAAATCTTGCGGCAACGGGCGCTGTCAAGGACGTAGTTCTCGACACCGAGGCTGTCGCGCTGGCGCTTTGCCGCAGACTCAGAAAATACTATCCTGAGCTGCTGTGTGCGCGATACAAGCTCGGCGATGCCTCCGAAATATCCGGGCTGACGGACGCGGAGCTTCTTGAGCTCATAGGCAAGAAGCGCGGTTTCCGTATCAGCGGCGGCGAAATAGACACGGAACGCACCGTTTCCGTCCTGCTCGACGAATTCCGTTCCGGAAAGATCGGAAGAATTACACTCGATCACTTGTCGGCAGATAAGATCACGAATCAATAATTTTGTCCTGTTCTATGGAATTTAATTAGTAGTGAGTGATCACAGCTCACATCAATTAGTGGAGGCAATGACATGCTTGAATACACCCTTGAGACAGCCGCGGCCGACGCGGGATACAAAATAATATGCGGCGTCGACGAAGCCGGACGAGGCCCGCTGTGCGGCCCCGTAGCGGCTGCTGCCTGTGTGCTCCCGACCGGTCGTGTAATCGATGGACTTAACGATTCCAAAAAACTGTCCGAGAAAAAACGCGATATTTTGTTCGATGTGATAAAAAAAGAAGCTGTAACTTACAGCATCGCACTCGCGTCAGTCGAGGAGATTAATGAATATAATATCTTAGAGGCTACCCTGCTCGCCATGCGGCGCGCCATCATGGGACTTAGCGTGCCCGCTGATTACGCGCTCGTCGACGGAAACATTTTTAAGGACTTCCCTGTTCCCGGCCGGTCGGTCGTGCATGGGGACGCTATCAGTCCGAGCATCTCGGCGGCCTCGATACTCGCCAAGGTGACGAGAGACAGAATCTGCCTTGAGCTTGACGCAAAATATCCCGGCTACGGCATAGCCAAGCACAAGGGCTACGGAACCAAGGCGCATATGGACGCGCTGCGCGAACTCGGCCCGACTCCGATACATCGCAAGCAGTTCATCCGTTTTCTCGACAAATGAACGAACGCAAAACCACCACTGTTATAGGTCGCTACGGTGAGGATGTCGCCGCTGATTATCTGGTAAAGAACGGCTACACCATCGTCACGCGCAACTATCGGTATGACCACCGTGAGATTGACATTATAGCACGTATTGAAAACAAACTTGTATTCGTCGAGGTCAAGGCGCGCACCGATAACGCAAGGAACATACAACGCTATGGCAGACCGTCCAATGCGGTCACAAAACACAAGCAAAAGCTGATTTCGGAGGCTGCATTTTTCTATATGAGATCAAATAATCTCATAATGGCGGCCAGAATTGACGTCATCGAGGTTTATTTTTACCCAGCGCCCGAGGGACAGCTACCCGCAGTCAAGCGCGTGCACCACATTCCGAATGCGTTCTACGCCATAAGATAGCACAATATTTTAAGGAGATTCGAGATATGAAGCTGATTGATCTTCACTGCGACACGGCGCTCAGCATATGTACCGACCGCACGTTGCTCGTTGAAAATGATCACGATATTTCACTTAACAAGCTGAATACATACGAAAATTACGCCCAGGTGATGGCCATCTACATCCCGCACAAGTTGTCAGACAATGAAGGCTACTGCCATTTTCACGAGATTTACGGCTACCTGGCCTCCCAGATTGCGTCAAACGCGGACAGAATCGAGTGGCTGACTGACGGCCGCGAGATTCAGGGCGCGTGGGATCGTGGCCACGGCGCTATGATTCTGAGCCTTGAGGACGCGAGAATTTTGCAGAATGACATCACAAAACTAAATGTTCTATATCAAAAAGGCGTCAGATTTATTGTTTTGATGTGGGGCGGCGAGACCTGCATAGGCGGCTCGCACAATACGGAGGTAGGGCTTACCGCCTTCGGACGGCAGGTTGTCGAAAAATGCTTCGAGCTCGGTATCGTCCCGGATGTGTCGCACGCCTCCGAACAGACGGCGTCGGATATTCTTGAGATGGCCGTGACCGCAGGCAAACCAGCGATTGCGTCGCACTCCAATTCGTACGCGGTCTACCAGCACTCGCGCAACCTGCGCGACGTACACTTCGAGATTATCCGCAAGCTCGGCGGAATTGTAGGTCTTAGTCTCTGCCCTGCACATCTGACAGGCGAAAAAGCCGGAGTCGACGATATTCTGCGCCATGCCGACCATTACCTGTCGCTCGGCGGCGAGGATGTGGTCTGCCTCGGCTGCGACCTTGACGGAACCAACCTGCCAAACGGCTTCCACGACGTGCGCGACCTTGTGAAAATTCAGGACGCCATGGCGCGCGCCGGTTACAGTGACGGGCTTATTGAAAAAATATTCTGGCGCAACGCCAAAGCATTCATGGAAAACAACATAAAATAACACCAGAAAGGCTACAAACCATGCTGTATAAAAGCACACGAAGCGACAAAAACGCCGAATTCGAGTCGGCGTATGTGATAAAGAACGGTCTCGCCGCCGACGGTGGGCTGTATGTACCGAAGGAGCTGCCGCAAATAAGCGTCGACGATCTCGACAGCCTGCGCCATATGGACTATCCGCACAGAGCCGCCGATATTCTGTCGCGCTTCCTGACGGATTACACCTACGACGAGCTGCTAGCCGACTGCCAGAGCGCCTACCGCGAAGAGTCCTTCCCCGGCGGAGCTGCGCCGATGTCCGCCGAATATAACGGACAACGTCTGCTCGAGCTGTGGCACGGTCCGACAGCCGCATTCAAGGATATGGCGCTTCAGATCATGCCGCGTCTCCTCTCAAGAGCGCTCGTCAAAACCGGCGAAACACGGTGTGCCTACATCCTCGTGGCGACGTCCGGCGACACGGGAAAGGCCGCACTCGAGGGTTACCGCGACGTCCCGCACACGCGCATTACGGTGTTCTATCCCGTCGACGGAGTCAGCCGCGTGCAGAAGCTGCAAATGGCAACACAGCTTGGCGAGAACGTCAAGGTGTACGCAATCGAAGGCAATTTTGACGACGCACAGAACGGCGTGAAGCAGCTGTTCGGCGACGCTGAAATGGCCGAAGAGCTAAACTCGGCCGGATATTTCTTCTCGAGCGCAAACTCAATCAACTGGGGACGTCTCGCGCCGCAGATAGTTTACTACGTCTCGGCTTACTGCGACATGCTGAATTCCGGCGCTGTGAAACCGGGCGACGAGGTAAATATCTGCGTTCCCACGGGCAATTTCGGCAATATTCTTGCGGCTTACATCGCGAAATGTGCCGGACTTCCGTTCGGGCGGCTCATATGCGCGTCGAACACAAACAACGTTCTGACCGACTTCCTCACGTGCGGCACCTATGACCGCAACCGTAAGTTCCACGTCACAATGTCACCTTCGATGGACATCCTGATTTCAAGTAATCTCGAGCGTCTGCTTTATTTCACCTGCGGCCCTGAGCTCACGGCCGAGTATATGCTCGCACTTAAAAATGAAGGAAAATACTTCGTCGCGCCGGAGATTCTCGCAAAAATACGCAACGATTTCGCAGGTTACTACGCAAACGAAGACGAAACCGCGGCCACAATACGCAAAATGTACAGCGAGCACGGCTATCTCTGCGATACGCACACGGCAGTCGCCGTTTGCTGCGCCGATAAATATCTCGCTGAGACGCACGACAGCCGTCCTATCATCACGGCCTCGACAGCCAGCCCCTATAAGTTCGCAAAGGACGTCTACCGCTCCCTGACCGGCAAGGCCGCCGATGGCGACCTCGAGGCGCTTGCTCAGCTGAATGCGCTGACCGACGTCGCCATTCCCTACCCGCTTGAGAGCATAGGCGAGCGCAAGGTTCGCTTTAAGGACG
Organism: uncultured Eubacteriales bacterium; assembly: GCA_934401725.1. Taxonomy (GTDB): domain Bacteria; phylum Bacillota; class Clostridia; order Oscillospirales; family CAG-272; genus UMGS1002. The sequence goes on from CAKRSS010000002.1 coordinate 71,221, forward strand.
TCATCGCGACGTCCGGAATGAAGGATGCCGTCCGGAAAGATCTCTGAGCTGCGCACAGAAAAAGAAATGGCGGCCCGAAGGCCGCCGTGGGTCAGTTTTCCTTGTGCTTGAAAGTTGCGCAGAGGGTCTCGGCGCTCGAGCAAGCGTTGCTGGGGCCGACAGAGATGCAATCCGCTGTGCAGTAGCAGCTGCCGTCGTGGTAGACGCAGTTGCGGACATCACAGCTGATGCCGTGGTTTACGTCCTTCTTGTCAACATGACAACCGCAGTTCTGATTCTTAGTTTCCATTTTAATGTGCTCTCCTTTTTTGAGATTACGATTATATTGTGCCCGCCTTGCGGCGTCACATACAAGAAAATTTTAGTATCGGAGGACTTGGCTTGTCTGTATATGTGATTTCGGATTTGCACTTGTCGACCAACGCGGACAAGTCGATGGAGGTGTTCGGCCCGCGCTGGCAAAACTACACAGAGCGTCTCGAGCGAAACTGGCGCGCGCTCATTGAGCCCGACGACCATGTGATAGTCCCCGGCGATATTTCGTGGGGGCTGAGTCTTGAGGACGCAATCCCGGATTTACAGTTTCTCGACAGCCTGCCGGGACAAAAAATTATCGGCAAAGGCAACCATGACTACTGGTGGCAGACGCTGACCAAAATAAACAAGGCGTTTGACGTCTACGGAATCAAAAGCATAAAAATTCTTTACAACAACAGCATGGTGGTCGAAAACATGATAGTCTGCGGCACGCGTGGCTGGTATAACGGCGACAAAAGCGTGGCGCCTAACGACACTGACAATCAGAAAATCGTCAATCGCGAGGCGATAAGGCTGCGCCTGTCTCTCCAAAGCGCGGTAAAATTGCAAGAGGAGAACGGTTTTCCCATAGTTGTCTTTTTGCACTTCCCTCCTGTTTGGGGCGGGTTTATTTGCCGAGAAATTATGGACGTGCTCCATGAATTTGAGATAAAACGTTGCTTTTTTGGTCACATACACGGAAATTACGAGGCCGTAAGGGACTTTTCTTTTGAAGATGTGAGCTTTACATTAGTTTCGTCGGATTATCTCGGATTTACGCCGATTCCGGTGTTTTTGTGATATTTATTTATATATTTTATTGAAAGCTATTGACAAGTTTTTGTTTTTGACGTAAAATTAAGAGGTTATAATTATATATCTTGGAGGAATTCAAAATGAGTTTGCTCAACGCCGAAAAAACCGAAAAGAATCTTTACACACTTGAGTTCTCGGTTGACAAGGCAACATTCGAAAACGCGGTGAATAAGGTCTACCGCGCACAGGTCAAAAAGATTAACATTCCCGGCTTCAGACCCGGAAAGGCTCCCCGTCACATCATAGAAAAGATGTACGGCAAGGGCTTCTTCTATGAGGACGCCTTCAACGAGGTTCTTCCCGAAGCGTACTCTGAGGCGGTCAAGGAAGCGGCAATCGACGTTGTCGGCCAGCCTGACATTGACATCAAATCGGTTGACGATGGTGTTGTGTTCACCGCTAAGGTGTACGTAAGACCCGAGGTCCAGATTGAAGGCTACAAGGGCATCGAGGTCGAGAAGCATGTCCACGAGGTCACTGACGCCGAAATCGACGCCGAGATCAACATGCTCAGAGAGAGAAACGCCCGCGAGGTCAACGTTACCGACAGAGCCGCCGAGAACGGCGATGTCGCTACCATTGATTACGAAGGCTTCTGCGACGGCGTCGCGTTCGAGGGCGGCAAGGGTGAGAACCACCCGCTCGAGCTTGGCAGCGGCTCCTTCATCCCCGGCTTTGAGGAGCAGGTAGTCGGCCACAACATCGGCGAGGAGTTCGACGTCAACGTCACCTTCCCCACCGAGTACCATGCCGCAGAACTGGCAGGTAAGGCTGCTGTGTTCAAGTGCAAGCTGCACGCCATCACAAAGAAGGAGCTTCCTGAGCTCGATGACGAGTTTGCAAAGGATGTTTCCGAATTTGATACATTCGCTGAATATCGCAATGATGTTAAGGCAAAAATCCAAAAGAGACATGACGCCGAGGCTGATTCCGAGGTTGAGAACGAGCTTGCCGTAGCTCTGATGAACAAGCTGGAGGCTGACATTCCCGAGGTCATGTTCGAGAACGAGACCGAGAACTTCATCCGCGACTACGACAACAGACTCCGTATGCAGGGACTCAACCTTGACATGTACTTCAAATACACCCAGCAGACGCTGGACGATCTGCGCAAGCAGATGAGACCGCAGGCCGAGAGCCAGGTCAAGACCCGTCTGGCGCTGGAGAAGATTGTTGAGCTCGAGGGCATCAAGGCAACCGATGAGGACGTCAACGCCGAGTACGACCGTCTTGCCTCCGCCTACAACAGGGAGGCTGACAAAATCAAGGAGCTCATCAAGGCTGAGGACATCGCAAAGGATATGGCCGTTCAGAAGGCTATGGAGCTTGTGAAGGCAAACGCCGTCATCAAGGAGTGCCATTGCGACCACGACCACGCCGAGGCTGCTGCGGAAAAGGCTGAAGAAAAGAAGCCTGCAAAGAAGCCCGTAACCAGAAAGAAGAAGGCCGCTCCCAAGGCTGCTGACGCTTCCGAGGCTACCGAGGCTGTCGCGGCTGACGCCGAAAAGCCCGCCGAGACTCCCAAGTCCGAGGACTGAAACACATGATTTTTAGTGCTGAGGCGTAAAGCCTCAGCACAATTATTCCGAGAAAGGAAATACGATATGTTTGACCGCAGAACTATAATGAACGATGCACTGGTACCTATGGTAGTGGAGCAGACCGGGCGCGGTGAGCGTTCCTACGACATTTTTTCACGCCTGCTGAACGACCGCATAATTTTTCTCTCAGACGAGGTGAATGATACCACTGCTTCGTTGGTGGTAGCTCAGCTTCTGTTTCTCGAGGCGCAGGATCCGGACAAGGATATTTCATTGTATATAAACAGCCCCGGCGGTTCCGTTACCGCGGGCATGGCTATTTATGACACCATGAATTTTATCAAATGTGACGTAGCAACCATATGTGTCGGCATGGCAGCCAGTATGGGCGCGTTTCTTCTGGCAGCCGGAGCTTCCGGCAAGCGGTCGGCACTTCCGAACAGCCTGATAATGATTCACCAGCCTCTTGGCGGCGCTAAGGGTCAGGCTACCGATATAAAGATTGTTGCAGACCAGATACTCAGAACACGCGACAACATCAACCGCATACTATCCGAGCGCACCGGAAAGCCCATTGAGCAGATCGCCATCGATACCGACCGCGACAACTACATGACCTCCGCTCAGGCTCAGGAATACGGTCTGATAGACAATATTTTTGAAAAACGTCCCTGAAGCATCGAAAGGCTGACTGATATATGGCTAATTCAAACACCACCAACCGCACAAAAGGACAGAGATTCTGCTCGTTTTGCGGACGGAATGAGAATCAGGTCAATTTTCTGATTCCCTCCCCCACCGGCATTTACATCTGCGATTTCTGCGTGGATGCCTGCGAGGAGCTGATATACGAAAGCACGCCGCAGCAGTCCTCCGAGGTCGGAACTCTGTCTCTTGAGCAGCTTCCCCGCCCCAAGGACATAAAAGCGTCGCTTGATCAGTACGTTATAGGCCAGGATGAGGCAAAGATTGCCCTGTCCGTGGCGGTCTATAACCACTACAAGCGCGTGCTCAGCGTGTCCGGCGACTCCAAGTCCAAGCGCCGCAACAGAAACAAGCCGAGCGTCAAGGAAGAGCCGTCCGACGAGGTCGAGCTTCAGAAGAGCAACGTTCTGCTGATAGGCCCGACCGGCGTCGGCAAGACCTATCTCGCGCAGACGCTGGCAAAGACGCTTAAGGTTCCGTTCGCTATCGCAGATGCTACGACGCTGACTGAAGCCGGTTACGTCGGGGAGGATGTGGAGAACATTCTGCTGCGCCTTATCCAGGCGGCTGACTATGACATCGAGCTTGCCGAACACGGCATCATATACATTGACGAGATTGACAAAATCTCGCGCAAGAGTGAAAACCGTTCGATAACCCGCGACGTGTCCGGCGAGGGCGTTCAGCAGGCACTGCTGAAAATCCTCGAGGGTACGGTCTCAAATGTCCCTCCGCAGGGCGGGCGCAAGCATCCGAATCAGGAGTTCATCCAGATAAATACCGAGAACATACTGTTTATCTGCGGCGGCGCGTTTGACGGACTCGAGAAGATTATAGAAAAGCGCAAGGGCAACAACACCGTCGGCTTCCAGGGCGAAATACGTCGCAAGGACGAAAAGCAGAGCGTCGGAATATTCAAGGACGTTGTGCCGCACGACATTGTAAAGTTCGGACTTATCCCCGAGCTTGTCGGTCGTATCCCTATTATCGTGTCGCTCAACGAGCTTGACAAGGATGCTCTTATCAAAATTATCAAGGAGCCTAAAAACTCTTTGGTGCGTCAGTACATCAAGCTGTTCTCCATGGACGGCGTTGACCTCACATTTGACGACGACGCGCTTGAAGCAATTGCCGAGCAGGCGCTGGAGCGCCACACAGGCGCTCGTGGACTGCGCTCCATAATGGAGGGTATCATGACCGACATTATGTACGAAATCCCCAGCCGTCGCGATGTGGAGTCTGTGCGCATAACCGCAGACTGTGTCCGTGGCAAGGGCAAGCCCGAGCTCACGCTGCGCAAGGCTGAATGAGGCAATAAGGGCACTGTACAAACCTGATAATCCAAACACCCGCATACCGGAAACCGGCATGCGGGATTTTTGGGTTTATGGCTTAATAACTGCTTGCGTCAGCTTCCGCAGGTGTTGCAGCCGCCGCCACAGCGGCGCTCAACGTTGCCTGTCGAGGCCAGTGACGGCGGGTTGAACTCAGCCGTCGGAAAAGCCATGGTGTTGAACAGGCTGCAAGGGTCGCTCTCACGGCCGGGAACGCACTCCTTGTCGGGAACGCTGTACTCGGTGGCGTTGATGAGATACTGTGCCGGGCGGACTATGCGTACGACCGAGAAGATGCCCATAGAAACCGCAAGGTAGCGGTCGTGGTCACGCGCCTCGTCGTTGAGCGGGCCGTCGATGTTGTAGGTCACACGCTCGGGCACATCCGACGCGCGGCAGCAGCAGCAACAATTGCACTCGTCCTCGCGCTCGAGGACCTTGAGGCTGAGTATGATGGGGTCAACCGCCTCAACAACGGCGCTGGGGACGTTTTTAGTGCACTCAGCGGGCTCGGGCGTCGAGCAGAAGCCATCGGAATCGGTGCTGGAGCGGAAAATGTTGACGTTGCTCTCGCTGCCGTAAAGCACGACGCTCTTGTCGACTACGGCAATCCCTTCAAACTCCTGAGCGCGGCCGCAAACGCAGGCCTCGCAGAGCAGCTTGACGTAGAAGCGTATGTTGACGGTGTAAAAACCGCGGTTGAACTGCACCGGGTCAATGGTTATGTGGGCGGACGCGATGCAGGCGTTTTTGGTGCGGACAGTGTTGGTGCGCTCAATGAGGTCGCGTCCGAAATCGGTGAGGAGAACGCGGACATTCTCAAAGCAGTCTCTGTCTCGGCAGGAATCAAGTACGCGGTTGGTCTCAATGCAGACGGTCTCACGCCCGGATCCGGAACCGCAGGAAAATCTATTATCTGCCATTTCTGAAGTGTACCTCCGAAAATATTTTGTTTGGGGATGCTATCCTTTAATATTCTATGCCGTTTTTTAAATTTTGACATAAAACGCGCTTCAAAAACACCAATTTTGTTGACATTCGGTGGCATGTGAGTTATAATTAAATGATGTTTTTCGGAGGTTTGAAAATGATAACCGCTTTAACTGTTGTGACATACCTTGCCCTGGCGGCCTGCCTCGTTGTCGGCGCGCTGTCCGGCTTCAGGCGGGGGCTTGGCCGGGGCGTAGTGAGGACAGTGTATCTCGTCCTGCTCCTCCCGGTTGCCTGCTTGCTCGGCAACCTTCTGACTACGCCTGTCGCGAATAAAATCGTCTCGGGCATGTCTGGCTCGGGCAATATACTGATAAAAACTACCGTCGGCTCGTCCGCAACCTCGGAACTTTTCTTCGAGATGGTGCGCGTGCTCGCGGTGCCGCTCATGTTCGCCGTTGTGTACGGCGTTCTTGAGGCGCTGTCGCTGATATATTTCCGGCGTGTGAGCGACAAGGTATTAAATAAAATCGTCGGCGACAAGCCGCAGCACAGGTTTTCGCACTGCTTGGGCGGTGTGCTCGGCTTTGTTCAGGGCGCGGCCGTTTCCGTGATACTGCTGATACCGATTTGCATGTCGGTAACGCTCATGGCGACCTCTGATCCTGCCGCGCTTGCTGCGCTGAACGTCCCTGGTGTCAGTGTGGAGGACGAGATGCCCGCTGCAGATGCAAGCTCCCCGGTGGCCGTACTCCCGTCCAACAAGCTGCTATATTCCGTGACTGTGCTTTCTCCCGACGACATTCCGGATGAGTATTCCGAACTGCGTGAAGGCAAAATTTGCATGATGGACGAAGCCCCGCACATAATCAACGCGTTCGGTCACGCTAAACTGGCATATTCCACCGCAACGGAGGAAGGCAATTCAAAAGCGGTCGCCGTTATCCGCGCTTTGGGTGCGATAAACAGCTCTATGGGGGACTCACGCGTGGTTCCGGCCGTGCTGGCGCACACAATGAACGCAACCTCCGACATGATGAAGTTGGCACAGACCCTGTTTGGCCTCCACGTCAGCGATGACAGCGTTGCAACTCAGCTGGCGGACGAAATTCTCGACGCGCTGAAGAATTCCGATTCGTCGAGCATAGCCTCAATTGTGGGCACCCTCGCAGGCGACGGATACAGTAAGGGCGCACTCGAGGATCTGCTCGAGCTCAAGAAGAACACCGCGTCCGGCGAGTCGGCCAAGCAGAACGAACGGCTCTTAGCCGACATACTTCTGAGCCTCGGCCGCAACAAGGATCTTCGTAAGGTAAACAACTCCGTTGGTGACATTGCGGCGGGCTTTATTGAGTCATCCGACTCGCCGCTGCTGTCCGACGAGATGGAAAGCAGCAAAAAAAAGAAAGTGTTTGACACAGTCTGCGGCAAGCTGGACAGCTACTCCGACCTGATAGGCTCATACGACGGCACGGACTACGACGAGCAGGTCAAAAATCTTGCATACGTCCTCCTATCGGAAACTCAGGCTCACGGCTACGAAATGACAGAATCCGAAGCCACTATCGCCGCGGTCGGAATAATCGCTTACTGCGAAAACGGCGGCGACATCACACCCGAGGGCATCATGAAATACATCGGACTGTCCGAAGAAGAAATAGCGGACATACTCGCCGACACCGCCATTGAATAATAACTGAACAGCAAAACGCCCGGCAGAATCATCTACCGGGCGAATTTTGTTATACACTTTACGGTATGAACGTACCTATCAGGTTCGACGCAAGCACAACCAGCACAAGCGCCACGGGATAAGTTGCGGCGTAAGCCGCGGCAACGTCGTCAGTCTCAGCGACACCAATCAGCGTTCCAAGTGCGGGGGTACTCGTCATACCACCGGTCAGCGAGCCGAGGTTGTTGAGCAGGTGCAGCTTGAAGACATAGCGCGCCATGAGGTAGCCGACTATCATAGGCAGCAGCGTCATGATAGCGCCTGCGATAAAGCCGTAGACGACCAGCATCACGCCGTACTCGGAGGCCTGAACCTGCGAGACAAGCTCAACGCCGCCCTCAACGCCGGCGCCGATCAGGAACAGCATAAGTCCGAATTCACGGAACACCTTGAGTGTGGCATCCGAAATTTTGAGGCTGATCGGGCCGATGTGGCCGAAGTGGCCGAGGATGAGCGCCATAATCAGCGGTCCGCCGGTGTTACCAAGCGAGAAGCAAGCACCAGAGAAGCCATCAGAGGTCAGCGGAATCTTAATAGCACCCAGCAGAATACCGAGCACCACGGCAAGACCGAACGCGGCGAAACCGAACTCGTCGAATTCAACGCGGCGGCCGGACTTCTTCTTGGCCTTCTTTTTCTCAGACGCCACGGCCTCGCTGGGATCACCGTGTATGTAGCCGCGCTCGACGTTCATATCAGCGTGCAGCAGCTTGGGGATTATCTGCACGAACAGAACCACGCCGATGACGCCGAAGGGATACGCTATCGCGTGTCCGAGAGCGACCATTCCCTCCTCTGTCGCGACCTGCTTTGCGGCAGAGAACGCGGGTGTGGAGGTCAGCGCGCCGGACAGAATTCCTGTGCTGAAATCCGAGCCGATGCCGGGAATCAGCGCGAATACAACCGCAACGGCAGAACCGATAAGAATTATTATCGCGCCGAGCGGAACGTAGGATTTAGCGTTCTTCTTGAGGTTTCTGAAAAAATTGGGGCCTGCAATGTAGCCGACGGCCGTCACGAACAGCACAAGTCCCACACTCTCGATGAACTTGTAGTTCGATACTGCGGCGGATTTTGCGTTCTCAATGTAAAACTTGCCGAGAATCGGAATATCATTGAGTCCCTCAATGGTGAAAAGATAGCCGAACAGCAGCGCGATGAGAAAGACTCCGGCTGTGCCGAGGCAGATACCCTTGATTTTAATACTGCCGATCGCGTAGCCGATGAGGCAGATCAGAAATGCTCCCATGAGCACCACCGAAGTGGTGCCCAGGGAAAATAGATCGTTCAACATAAATCAGTCAGTGTTCCCTTCTTATTTTGCCTCGTATTTAGGGTTACCGTGCGTGTAGCGAGGCAGAAGCATGGGAGAAACCTTATCGGTCTCAATGCCGGCAGCCTTCATCTCGGCTGCAAAACGGTTGATATGCTCAAGCGTCAGCTTGCCGACAGCGGTTTCCTTAGCCTTGGCGGCGGCATTGACACCGGCGTTGCGGCCAAAAACGATAATATCAAGCAGCGAGTTACCCATAAGTCTGTTCTCGCCGTGGATACCTCCGACGGCCTCACCGGCAACGAACAGGTTCTCGACTTCGCTCATGCCGTTGACGGCGATCTTGATACCGCCGTTCTGGTAATGCAGCGTCGGGTAGATCAGGATGGGCTGCTTTCTCATATCGATGTCGTACTTGAGGTACATTCTCAGCATTGCGGGAATGCGCTTCTCGATAGTGCCCTCACCGTGCAGCATTTCGATCATAGGCGTGTCGAGCCAGATGCCGTATCCGCCGCCGGGAATCGGAACGCCCTTGCCGCGTGCCTTGCACTCGCGGATAATGGATGCAGCCGACACGTCACGTGTCTCCAGCGGATGCATGAAGGCCTCGCCGTCCTTGTTTACCAGCATTGCACCGATGGAACGAACCTTCTCGGTCACAAGCGCGCCGTAAATCTGGGACGGATATGCAACGCCCGTCGGGTGGTACTGAAGCGTGTAAGCGTACAGCAGAGGTGCGCCGACACGATAAGCAAGCACCAGACCGTCGGCAGTAGCGCCGTAGTGGTTGGAGGTCGGGAAGCCCTGGTAGTGCATACGACCTGCGCCGCCGGTTGCGATAATAACAGTCTTTGCGCGTGCGACAAGCAACTCGTGCGTTTCCATGTTCATGAGAACCGCACCGGCAGCCTTGCCGTTTTCGTCGAGAATAATCTCGATAGCCGATGTGAAGTCGACTACCGGAATACCGCGGTTGATGACTTCATCGCGCAGAACGCGCATGATCTCAGCGCCGGTGTAGTCCTTAGCGGCGTGCATTCTCTTGCGGGATGTACCACCGCCGTGGGTTGTAATCATGGTGCCGTCGGCTTCCTTATCGAACAGCACGCCGAGATCGTTCAGCCACTGAACGGACTCGGGGCCCTCGGAAACCAGCTTGCGAAGCAGCTCGGGAACGTTCTTGAAGTGACCGCCGCCGAGAGCGTCGACGTAGTGAATTGCAGGCGAGTCACCGGGCTTATCGGCAGCCTGAATGCCGCCCTCAGCCATCATGGTGTTGGCATCGCCGTGACGCAGCTTGGTAACGATCATAACATTGGCGCCGTTCTCGTGAGCCATAATGGCCGCGGACGAGCCCGCGCCGCCGCCGCCGATGACCAGCACGTCAACGTCGTAATCCGGGTGCTCCAGATCAACGTCGGACGGCTTGATGCGGCTGTTTGCCTGAAGCATATCAGCCAGCTCCAGCGGGACCTTATCGCCCTTGTTGGGGCCTATCGACAGCGTTGTGAACTGCGACTGGATATAGTCAGGGTGAAATTCCTTCAGCAGAGCGTCCTTTTCTTCGGGGGACATTCTTCTGGGCTCCACGCCCATACGGGAGGCACGTGTAGCCTCAACCTTCTTGATTGAATCAAGCATTTCCTGTGTTAACATTGTTCCTGCCCCCTTACTTTTCGATTACTCGGTTGTTGTACAGCTCCTTGAGCTCCTCGATGGGCTTGCCCATGAGGTTTTCAAGCAGCTCGTTGAAGTCACCGTTCTTGATTTCGCGGACGCGCTCCTCGAGATGTTCGCTCTTGGGAGCCAGATACTTACCGGTAAGGCGTCTTGCCAGAAGCGCCACCTGCGGGTGGGAGATTCCGGCGGGGCAACGGGACGAGCAAACACCGCACATAACGCAGTCAAACGAAGTCTCAGCGCACTTTTCAAACTCGCCGCGCTGAGCGTATGCGATGTACTGCATGACGTTGAGTCCCTGTGTGCAGGACTTTGTGCAGGCGTTGCAGCCGATGCAGCTGTAAATCTCGGGGTAAAGCTGCATCATAATCTGCTCTTCCGGCTTGACCTTCTCGATGTCATACACCTGCTTGATCAGCGGGAAGAAAGGCAGAGTTGCGACGTACATATTGTTCTGAACCTGTGTCTGGCATGCGAGGCAGACCTTCAGCTCTCTGTCGTCCTTAATGCGGTAGATGGTGGCGCAGGCGCCGCAGAAGCCGCAACGGCACCCACAACCCCGGACCAGCTGATAACCCGCATATTCCATCGCGCCCATGATAGTCAGGCTGGACGGAACTGTGTATTTTTTACCCATCAGGTAAACGTTTACCATATCTTGCATGGTTGATATTTCTCCTTATCAATACTCATCCGGCAGCTCGTCAAGCTGGTCGAGGCGGAACACCGGGCCGTCATGGCAGACGTACTTGTTACCGATGTTGCAGCGACCGCATTTGCCGATTCCGCACTTCATTTTCATTTCCATTGTGGTGTAAATCTGCGACTTCTCAAAGCCCAGCACGGTAAGTCCCGCAAGCGTGAACTTTATCATGATGGGAGGTCCGCACAGAATGACTGTTCTGCTCTTCTCGAAGCAGAGCTCGCTGACGTAGTTCGGAACGAAACCGACGTGACCACTCCAGCCCTCCTGCGGGCGGTCGATGGTCAGGTAAACGGTTATGTCCTTGTCCTTCGTCCACTCGTCGATGATTTCCCTGTAATCTACAAGGTCGTCCATCGAGCGGGAACCGTAAACTATGTCAATGTGCCTGTATCTGTCGCGATAGTGACGGCAGTAGTTGATGACCGAGCGCAGAGGCGCAAGTCCGATACCGCCGGCGATGAACAGCAGGTCCTTGCCGACAAAGTCGGTGTCAACCGGGAATCCGTTGCCGTACGGGCCGCGGACGCATATCTGCTGACCGGGCTCGATGCGGTGGAGCCAGTTTGTCAGGCAGCCGCACTTCTTAATGGAAAACTCAAGAAAATCCTCATTTGTAGGCGATGAGGTTATGGAGAACATAGCCTCTCCCACACCGGGAATGGACACCATGGCGCACTGACCGGGCTTGTGAATGATCGGCTTTTTGCCGTCGAGCCCGACCACGCGGAAGGTCTTGACGTCGGGAGTGTCCTGACGTATTTCAGTTACCACGGCAACGCCGGGTATCAGTTGTTCGTTAGTCATTACCGTTACCTCCCAAAGCCTTCATGACCTTGACTATGTTCATCGAGATGGGGCACTTGCGCAGGCATCTGCCGCATCCGACACAGCCGTATGTGCCGTCGTTATTCATGGGGAAATACACCAGCTTGTGCATGAAGCGCTGACGGAAGCGCTCAAGCTGAGTCAGACGGGGGTTGCCCGCAGACATTCTCGTGAATTCGGAGTACATGCAGCTGTCCCACGTGCGCATACGGACTACACCGTGCCCGGTATCGAAGTCCTTTATGTCGTAGCACTGGCAGGTGGGGCAGACGAACGTGCAGCTTCCGCAGCCGAGGCAGGCCTCGGACAGCTTCGCCCACTTGGGAGACTTGAATACCTCAAGCTGCTCCTTGGTGAAGTCAGCCGGGCGCAACTCGTGCAGCGGGAGCTTATCCATAATGGCGTTCGTCTTTTCGTTGAGCGTCTTTACAGCCTTGTCGTCGGACTTCTCAAGAAGTCCTGACAGCTTTTCGGTAAGCGCGCTTCCCTTTTCGGTTACCGCCTCGAGGTAAAGGCACTCGTCATCCATCCAGCAGCTGACGTCGCCGCCGGGAGCGGTGGGGTCAATGCCGAAGGAATGGCAGAAACAGGACTCCTCAGGCGCGGTGCAGGACAGCGTCATAATGACACCGTGCTTGCGGCGCTCCTCATAGTAGGAGTCAACCGGATCGGACAGGAACACCTTATCGAGCACGTTGAAGGAGGCGGCGTCGCAGGCTCTGACTCCGAAAATCACAAAATCGTCGGAGGGCTTGCGCGGGTCGATGACCTCAATATTCTGACCGTCCACCTTGAACTTGACCAGATCCTCCGTCTGCGGAAAGAAGAAATCCTTCGCGCTGCGGCGGGTGTTGAGCGCCCCGGACAGCACTGCGCCGTCCTTCCAGACCTCATAGCGCGCACCGCCGTTCTCAACGTCAACGGGCAGATAAAGCACGGCATCAGCCGCGATGGCTGCGAACAGCTCGTTCAGGCGCGATTTCTGCAATTTAAGCATTATCTGTTCCCCCTTTCGTTGACTACCGAGGGATTGGCATCCGAGGTGGTGTAGCTTACCAGCGGGCCACGCTCGTTGACCGTCTCACCGGCCTGATAATCGCCGTAAAGCTCGTTGATGTCCTTGATGAACTTGCGGTTGAGCAGGTGAAGCGGGATATGCTCGGGGCAAACGCGGGAGCACTCTCCGCAGTCGGTGCAGCGCCCGGCAACGTGGAACGCTCTTATAATATGGAACATATTCTCTTCAAAGCTGTCGGCCGCAGCCTTGTTTTCAACGCCGGACTCAGCGTTGTCGAACACGCACTTCTCGCAGGTGCAGGCTGGGCAGGCGTTGCGGCAGGCGTTGCATCTTATGCAGCGCGACAGCTCGCCGCGCCAGAACGCAAAACGCTCATCCGCGCTCATGCTCTCGAGCTTTGCAACCATATCGAAGCGGTGGTTGTCGAGAACCTCGCCGTCCTCGCCGAGAAGCTCGTCGTAAGCAACATGCTTGTGCGACTTGCAGTCAGCGCAGCGACCGGCCAGTACGTCGGCTTTGTTGGCCTCGCGCGTGCCGTAGATAGTGTCGACGGTAACGCGGTCGCCATCAAAGGCGACGCTCTTGATGCCGGTGATTCCGGCGGCTCTCAAGCGCTCGACGTCAGCCATACCGTCGCAGGGCACGCCGACGACGTAGACCTTCTCGCGGTTGACTCTGTGCTCACTGAGCAGCTGGTTGAAGCTGTAAGTGTCACAGGGCTTGAGGAAGACGAGCACCTTTCCCTCCTTAAGCGTCTCCTTGACGAGGTACTTCGACAGGTTAGCACCGCAGAAGGGGGTGTAGATGAGATTGTTTTCGATCTCATCCTTGCTTGTAAACACGGCAGGAGTCACGTCGTAGCAGAACTCGCCTGCAACCCAGCCGAGCACACGGTTGACCTGACCGCTCTCAAGCAGGGCGACAGCGCACTTTTTCATTGCATCTTGCATCTCAGGTCCTCCAGTCTCTTGTTTTCACCGAGCTTTGTGACGGCGGCCACAAAGTCGTTCATTGTCTCGGCGAACTTAGCGCCCTCAGCCGCGGACACCCACTCAACTCTCGTGCGCTCACGCTCAATACCGAGGTAATCCAGCATCGAGAACAGCAGTGTCATACGGCGGCGGGCATAGTAGTTGCCCGAGGTGTAATGGCAGTCACCGGGGTGACAGCCGCAGATAATAACGCCGTCGGCTCCGCGACCGAACGCACGCAGAACAAACATGGGATTCACGCGGCAGGAACACGGCACGCGTATAATCTTCACGTCAGCGGGGTACGTCAGACGGTTGGTACCGGCCAGGTCGGCACCCGCATAGGAGCACCAGTTACAGCAGAAAGCCACAATTTTGGGCTTGAAGGTTTCATTTACCGGCATATCGCGTCTACCTCCGCCATGATCTGTTTGTTAGAGAAGCCCTTAAGATCCATAGCACCGGACGGGCAAGTGACAGTGCAGGCGCCGCAGCCCTGGCAGACAGCCTCGTTGACCTGCGCTACGCGGCGCAGTCTCGTGGTACGGTCGGGCATACGGAATTCCTTGTCGATGTAAGTGATAGCGCCGTAGGGGCAGACCTTCTCACACTGCGAGCAGCCGGAGCACATAAGCTCGTCGGGATGTGCGACGCAGGGGTTGCAGGTCAGGCTGTCCTTGGCGAGCAGGCCGATGACCTTCGCTGCAGCGGCTCCCGCCTGTGCAACAGTCTCGGGAATATCCTTGGGGCCCTGGCAGCATCCGGACAGGAAAACACCGGCTGTGGGGCTTTCCACGGGACGCAGCTTGGGGTGAGCCTCGGTGAAGAAGTCGTTGGTGTCCATGCTTGCGGTGAGCAGTGTTGCGAGCGGACGCGCCGTCCTATCGGGCTCGATAGCAGCGGCAAGAACCACCATATCGGCGTCGATATGCAGCTGATCGCCTGCGAGCAGGTCAGATGCCTGAACCTTGAGCTTACCGCCCTCGGGAACGACCTTACCGACCATTCCCTTGATATAATGAACGCCGTACTGTTCAACCGCTCTGCGGTAAAACTCGTCGAAGTTCTTTCCGGGAGTACGGACGTCGATGTAGAACACATAAACGTCGGTATCGGGATACTTTTCGCGCGTCAGCATGGCATGCTTTGCGGTGTACATGCAGCATATCTTGGAACAATACGGCTTGCCGCACTTGGAGGAATCGCCCGACTCACGTGAGCCGACGCACTGCACGAACACAATGGTGTGCGGGTGCTTTCCGTCGGACGGACGCAGCAGCGTACCGGCGGTGGGGCCTGCGGCGTTCATCAGACGCTCGTACTCGAGCGACGTGACGACATCGGGGCTCTGCGAGTATGCGAACTCGTCGTAAGCGTCAACCTTTATGGGATTGAAGCCGGTTGCGGCGACAATCGCGCCGTACTGAACATCGATATACTCGTCCTTGGCGTTATAATCGATAGCGCCCACCGAGCAGACCTTGGCGCAGACGCCGCACTTGCCGTTCTTGAGCATGTTGCAGTAGTCAGGGTCGATAGTCGCGACCTTCGGCACTGCCTGGGCGAACGGAATGTAGATGGCGCGGCGGTTGTCCATGCCCATGTTGAATTCGTTGGGAACCTTCTTCTGAGGGCACTTCTCGGTGCAGAGTCCGCATCCGGTGCATATGTCCTCCTTGACGTATCTCGCCTTGCGCTTGATGGTAACGTTGAAGTTGCCGACGAAGCCCTTGACGGCCGTCACTTCGCTGTACGAATAGATATGTATCTTTTCGTTCTGCGCAACGTCGACCATCTTAGGGGTCAGTATGCAGGCCGCGCAGTCCAGCGTCGGGAAGGTTTTATCAATCTGAGCCATCTTACCGCCGATGGTGGGCTGCTTTTCAACGATGTCCACCTCAAATCCGGCATCGGCGATGTCGAGCGCAGTCTGAATGCCCGCGATACCGCCTCCGATGACCAGAGCGCGCTTGGTAACAGGAGACTGTCCTGCAGACAGCGGCGCGTTGAGCGTCACCTTTGCGATTGCGGCACGTGCGAGGATTATCGCCTTTTCCGTACCGGACAGCTTATCCTTGTGAATCCACGAGCACTGCTCGCGGATGTTTGCAACCTCAACCATGTAGGGGTTGAGTCCCGCAGAGGCCGCAGCCTTGCGGAATGTCGCCTCGTGCATACGAGGCGAGCAGGAGCAGATGACCACTCCCGTCAGTCCATATTTCTTGATCGAGTCAATAACAAGCTGCTGACCCGACTGAGAGCACATATACTGGTAGTCAGCGGAGAAAACCACGCCCGGCTCATTTTTAGCCGCTTCGGCAACCGCCTTCACGTCAACCGTGGCAGCGATGTTGCTTCCGCACCAGCATACGAACACGCCTATTCTTTGCATTGCTTTTCTCCTTTACTTGGAATACTTTCTGTAAGCGCTGACTATTGCCTGCTGAGGCAGCTCGGGGTCGAGACGCCCGGGCAGGTCGTCGGCGGTCATGTGGTTCTCGCCCTGACGACGTATGCAGGCCAGACGAACGGCCTCGATCAGCTTTGCCGGTTCGACCTGGCGCGGGCAGCGCTCGACGCAGGCGAAGCAGGTAAGGCAACGGTATATCGAGTTGTCCTCCGTGAGCTTGTCTATCTCGCCGCGCTCGACCATGTAGACGAACTGATGCGGATGATAGCTCATCTCGTCATACGCCGGGCAGGTGCCCGAGCACTTACCGCAACGCATACACTTCAGCGGATTCACGCCGCTGATGCGGAGTATATCCTCCTTTGTGACCTTTTCACTCATCACTGATTCTCCTTTAATCCGAGTGCCTCGGCCAACAGCTCGGTGAAATAGATTACAGGCACGTCACTGCCGCAGGCGTTGAGGTTATAGCGGCAGAGCGGGCAGGCGGTGACAAGCAGCTCGGCCCCGTGGGAGGCGGCGTTTTCAATCACCGCGCCGGCGTTCTTGGACGCCTGGGTCTTGTCCTCAAGCGTCAGATAGCCGCCGCAGCACTCATTGCGCTTGGCGTAGATCACCGGCTCTGCACCAATGGCTCTGATGAAGTCCTCGAGAATTTTGGGATTCTCGGGATTGTCCATCTGCATGACCTTGGAGGGACGGAGCAAAAGGCATCCGTAGTAAGCGCCGATCTTTTTGCCGGCAAGCGGGCTTACCACAAGCTCACGCAGACGGTCAAAACCGACCGTATCGCGCAGCAGCTCGAGATAGTGGACAACCTTGGTCTCGCCATGATAATCGGAACCGAGATAATTGTTGACGCGGGTGGCGATGTAGTCGTCCTCGGCCATGTCCCGATTGACCTGTTTTATGACGTTGTGACAGGCGGAGCACAGCGTTACCAGCACTCCGTCCTCGTCACGAGCCGCCATCAACGCTCTGACGGACGACAGCTTGGTCGCTATCTCATCATGAGCCAACGGATACACTCCGCCGCAGCACTGCCACTCGGGCAGCTCAGCGAGCCCGATTCCCAGCTTTTCCGCCGACAGACGGGCGTAGCGGTCGAGTTCCTTTGCCTTGGTCTTAAGAGTACATCCGGGATAGTAACTGTATGTCATTTGAATGACCCTTCCCTTTTAGTTATGCCATCTGCTCGGGATGGAACACCTCGTCGAATCTCTCGGCGGTGAGGAAGCCCAGCTTGACGCAGGCATCCTTGAGCGAAATGTTCTCATTGAAGGCCAGCTTGACGGTCTTCGCGGCGTTCTCGTAACCGATGTAGGGGTTCAGCGCGGTGACGAGCATGAGCGAGTTGTGCAGGTTGTGGTACATCTTGTCCTTGTTGGCGGTGATGCCGACAGCGCAGTTGACGTCGAAGGAAATGATGGACTCAGCCAGAAGACGTGCGGACTGCAGGAAATTGTAGATGCAGACGGGCATGAAAACGTTCAGCTCGAAGTTGCCCTGAGATGCAGCCATGCCGACGGCCACGTCGTTGCCCATGACCTGAACAGCGACCATGGTAACAGCCTCGCACTGAGTGGGGTTGACCTTACCGGGCATGATGGAGGAACCGGGCTCGTTCTCAGGAATGTGAATCTCGCCGAGGCCGAGGCGCGGGCCGCTTGCCAGCCAACGGATATCGTTTGCAATCTTCATCATATCGGCGGCGAGAGCCTTGAGCGCGCCGTGAGCGAACACCAGCTCGTCCTTGGAGGTCAGAGCGTGGAACTTGTTCTCAGCAGTGACGAAGGGCTTGCCGGTCAGCTGTGCGACTGCGTCTGCAACGGCGGTGTCAAAGCCCTTGGGAGCGTTCAGACCGGTACCGACCGCTGTGCCGCCGAGAGCGAGCTGATAAAGAGGAGTGATAGCCAGCTTAATCAGGGCGACGTCCTTCTCAAGGGAGGATCTCCAGCCGCTGATTTCCTGGGAGAACTTTATGGGGGTAGCATCCTGAAGGTGAGTACGGCCGCTCTTGACGATGCCCTCGTTCTCAGCCTCAAGGCGCTTGAAAGTTGCAATAAGCTCCTCAACTGCGGGAATGACCTTGTCCTCGAGTACGAGAACGGCACTGATGTGCATAGCGGTCGGGAATGTATCGTTGGAGGACTGACTCATATTGATATCGTCATTGGGATGGCACAGCTTCTCGCCTGCGATCTCGTTCGCACGGTTGGCAATGACCTCGTTGGCGTTCATGTTGGACTGTGTGCCGGAGCCGGTTTGCCACACGACCAGCGGAAAATGCTCGTTGAGCTGGCCGGAAATAACCTCGTCGCAAGCGGCGGAAACAGCAGCCAGCTTAGCGTCGGTCATCTTCTCGGGCTTCAGGGCATGGTTGGCAATCGCAGCGGCCTTTTTGAGTATGCCGAAAGCATGGATGATTTCGCGAGGCATGGTCTCGATACCCACACCAATCTTGAAGTTTTCGTGGCTGCGCTCGGTCTGTGCAGCCCAATACTTGTCGGCGGGTACTTTGACCTCGCCCATGGAGTCGTGTTCGATGCGATATTCCATATCGTCAATCTCTCTTTCATATTTATTTTTTTGTTTTGCATTGAAATGGGTGTCTGCTCACCAAAAACGGGCTCAAACCCGTCAGCGCGCAAAGCACCTCTTATAAATCATATCACATTTTCGGCCAAATTGCAAGCCGATTGGACAATTTTTTAACAATAATTTTATATCAAATTACTGGTTTTGGAGTGTTGTTTTTGTCTGTTTTGATGAATGGCCCCGGCATGCGCTTTCGGCAGTGATTTTGCATTTTGTTTATTGACTTTTTCGCGGTATTATGGCATAATATCAGCGAACCAGTTTTCAAGGAGGATATACCTTTGAGCTTTAAGTACAATTATCATCGGGAGCTCTCGAGCCTGCACGTGGGCTGCGAGCCTCCCCGCGCTTACTACGTCCCGTTTGACTCCGACAGTGCCGCGCTTGACGGCCGCCGCGGTGCATCACCGAGGTTTATAAATCTTTGCGGTGAGTGGTCGTTCCGCTACTACCCGTCTGTGAATGACGTCGGAGACATCGCCGCACCTGACTTCCCCGCCTCAGGCATGGACAAGATTGAGGTTCCGCGCTCCTGGCAATCGCTGACAGACCGCGGATACGACACGCCGAACTACACAAACGTCAACTACCCCTATCCCGTAGACCCGCCCTTCCTGCCCGACGACATTCCCTGCGGGCTCTACATCCGTCGCTTCAGCATAGACGGCGAGACACTGGCCTCATGCCGTGTCAACATAAACTTCGAGGGTGTCGACAGCTGCTTCTACCTGTTTGTCAACAACAGCTTTGCGGCATACAGCCAGGTCAGCCACATGACAAGCGAGGTCGACATCACCGACCTTCTGCAAGCAGGCGAGAACGAGTTGCGCGTGCTCGTACTCAAATGGTGCGAGGGTTCGTATCTCGAGGATCAGGACAAGTACCGCTTCTCCGGCATTTTCCGCGACGTTTATCTGCTTCTGCGCGAGCCCGTGCACGTGCGCGACATATACGTCCGTCCCGAGCTTAACGGCAATTACAGTCAGGGCGTCGTATCCGCCGAGGTGACGCTGACCGGCGCTGCTGAAATCGACTTTCACCTCATCACCCCCACGGGCGACGAAATATCAGGGGGCAGCATCTGCCTTGACGGTAGCGGACGCTTCGAGCTGCTGGTTCCCAAGCCCGTACTCTGGTCGGATGAAACCCCTAACCTCTATCGCCTGCTGATTAAATGCGGCGCCGAGCACATCTGCATCCCCTGCGGCTTCCGTCACGTAGTTGTAAGGGACAAAGTGGTCTACATAAACGGCCAGCCCGTCAAGGCGCGCGGCGTCAACCGCCACGACAGCCACCCCATCCTCGGCTCGGCCACGCCCTACGACCACATGCTCCGCGACCTCTACATCATGAAGGCGCACAACGTCAACATGATACGCACCAGCCACTATCCCAACGACCCGCGCCTGTGCGGTCTGTGCGACGAGCTCGGAATTTACATCTGCGACGAGGCTGACATCGAAACTCACGGCATGCAGCGCACCGGCAACTGGGACGCGCTCACCGACAGCCCCGACTGGACCGAGGCATACCTCGACCGCGCCCGCCGCATGATGGAGCGCGACAAGAACCACCCCTGCGTTATCATGTGGTCGGTCGGAAACGAGTCGGGAATCGGCCGCAATCACCGCGCAATGGCAGAATATTTCCACTCAAGAATCGAAGGATGTCTCGTACACTGCGAGGACATCTCAAGACGTCTGCACTACAACCTCCACTCCGACGATCCCGCAAAGCGTTCCGACATAGAATGCGACTACATCGACATCGAGAGCCGCATGTACCCCTCGCCCGCCGAGTGCCTCGCCGACTACCTCACCGGCAAGACGTACTCAAAGCCGCTGTTCCTTTGTGAATACTCGCACGCCATGGGCAACGGCCCCGGCGACCTTGAGGAATACTGGGATCTCATATGGGCGAAAAAGAGCTTCTTCGGAGGCTGCGTCTGGGAGTTTATCGACCACTCCGTCGCCATCGGCGACAACATATACACCGACCCGCACTACACCTACGGCGGCGATTTCGGCGACAAGCCAAACGACGGCAACTTCTGCGTCGACGGTCTCGTTTACCCCGACCGTCGCCCGCACACCGGGCTTCTTGAGTACAAGCAGGCGATAAAGCCCTTCCGTGTCGAGAAGTACGACGCCGCGACCGGCGCGCTGCGACTGCGCAATCTGCGCTTTTTCACCGACCTTTCCGACCTCGATATGTTCTGGTCAATCGAGAAGAACGGCAAGATTGTCGCCGAGGGCCGCATAGCCGGGCTCAACGTCAAGCCGACGCAGGCACGCCAGTTCAAAATCGGCACAGTCGTGCCGTCCGGCGACACGGTGCTGAACGTATCGCTCAGACAGAATGTCTCGCGCCCGTGGGCAGATGTCGGCTACGAGGTCGGCTCCTGTCAGCTGACGCTTTCCGAAAGCCACGCCACCGCATCTCTCGCCAAGCTCCCTGCCCCCGCACCGACGCTCAACGCTTTGGACGATGAGTTCATCGTGACCGCCGACGACGCGGAGTACCGGGTGAGCCGGCTCCACGGCCTCATTGCCGGCATCCTGCACCACGGCAAGCAGCTCATATCCACTCCCATCACCCCCACGCTGTGGCGCGCTCCGACCGATAACGACCGCAAAATTAAGGTCAAATGGGTCGAGACCGGTTACGATCGCACCAATGTCAAGTGCTACTCGTGCAGTGCCGAGACAGTCGGGAACGCAGTTGTTGTGACGGCCAGGCTGTCGCTCGGCGGGCACACAAACGCGCCGGTCGCGCATATTGACGCCGTTTATTCCTTCTACAAGTCCGAGGGCGTGCGCATTGACATGCACATGAACGTCCGCGACGGGCTTCCCGAGCTGCCCCGCTTCGGCGTACAGTTCAACATGCCCGAGGGCACCGAGAATCTGCGCTACTTCGGACGCGGACCGGTTGAGAGCTACATCGATAAGCGACTCGCCTCGCGTCTCGGCGAATTCTCGACCACGGTCAGCCAGCACTTCGAGCATTACGTCCGCCCGCAGGAAAACATGGCGCACGCCGACACCCGCTGGTGCGAGGTCACCTCGCTGACCGGCCATGGACTGCTCGCGCTGCGCACCGAAGCGCCGTTCAGCTTCAATTGCAGTCACTTCACCCCCGCCCAGCTGACCTTTACCCGCCACGACTACGAACTAAAGCCGCTGCGCGAGACAGTTGTGAACATCGACTACCGCCATGCCGGTATCGGTTCCAACTCGTGCGGCCCCACCCTGCGTAAGGACTTCCGCCTTGACGCGCGCGAGTACAGCCTCTCCTTCCGCCTCCTCCCCACCCTCAGCGCCGACACCGACGCGTATGGCGAGATGGAGAAAAAGTAAGCTAATACAACAAGACAAACGACCGCCCCCGGTGAAATACCGGGGACGGTTTTGTTTAAGGCATCACCGCCGGATCAACGTGTATGACGACTGAAAAACTCGATGAATACAGGTAAAATGCTGTGTGGATTTGGTTCGGAAAATCGCAGGCATATGAAGCCGAAACCACGCGAAAACGTCATAAAAACAAAAAACAGGTGGGCGGAAATTGTACCACATGCGATATGATATAATACCTTGGGCTCATAATGCAAGTTATCGGTTTTCGCGCATAAACGAACGCGCCGATACGTTTTCGTCAGAGTGGCGGGTAAATATAGCAATCGTCACTCTACCTGAAAAACTTGATTGTCGTAACAAAGGAGGAGCAAATTCCATGGCGAAAAAAAACAAATACTGCCGCAATTGCGGTACTCCGGCAATGCCCGAAACAAAATTCTGTGCAAACTGCGGAGCAGAATTTGAAAAAGAACCTCAAACTTTCAAACCATTGGTGTGCGAAAAGTGCGGAGCAAAGCTCGAAGACGGCGAAAGGTTCTGTTGCAACTGCGGTTGCAGAATCGAAGCTTGTTCAAATTCACAGAATCTGAACAATGTTACATCCGGACAGGAGGTGCAGAGCGAAGCTCCGATGTCCGATGTTAATCCCGATTCAACCGACGCGCCGGCAACCGTGACGATTTTGCCAAATAAGAAAAAAAGAATAAGTAAAAAATCAAAACTTATCGGAATTACGGCGCTCTTTCTCGTGATATGTATTCTGTTCACCGGCTTCTGGCAACCGGGATTTTTCATAAAAAACGAAAAAAGAAAAGCCCCGATAACCGGTGTTTCGTCGGCTATGAAAACAATCGCGCGGAATTTGACAGCGGAGTGATTGTCGATTTCGGCGCATATAATCTGCAAGCCGACGAAAAACTGAGCGTCAGATCGCTCGGCGCAAAGAACGACGGCGATTACGAAGCCGTGGCTCTATGATTTTGATATGGGCAAAACCGATCGTTTCCCGTTCGTCGCCGAAATAACTCTTCCGTATGACCCGTCGTGGGGAGAAGAAGTCTTTGTTCAGTATTATGACAAATCCACAAAGCAATGGTCGATCATATGGTCAGAGCCGGACGGCAAAGGCAATGTCACATTCTGGACAGACCATTTCTCAATCTATGCGACCTTCCGGAAGATGGTTCAGGGAGAAAACGGCTGGGGAGATTATGCCGACAGCTGGAATAATTCCCGTCTGTTCGTTCCGACCGCGGACAATAAGACGCCGATATCGTTTGAACAATTGACTCCTACAACCCGCTGTATGCTCGATGTAGCGGCGCTTGCAAAATACATCCGCAATAACAGCGTCGATATGGGTGCGGTGAAGCCGGGCGCAAAGGATACCGCCGGACTGGAATCCGCTATAAACATTCTCAATAATACAGGCTCTTTCGGTGCTACTTACCTTGACGCTTTGGATTTTGTGGGCGGCACCTCGTATTTCGACCCTCTTACCGATGTGATCGGTTATGTCGGTTATGCTTTTACTGTTTCAAAAATACTGATGCAGGCATATCGGACCGGCAATTTCCTTCAGGCAGTCAGCGATCACCAATTAGACCTTGCGGGAATCGCTCTGTCCGTAGGCGCCAAGGTTACAACCGGAGCAACAGCGACATGTCTGAATCTCGCAGCATTTGTACTGCTTATGAAAGGCGCGGTGGACAGCGTCGGTCAGTATGTCGACCTGCTGGGCGCGGAGAATAAGACAGAATATGCATACCGCCTCTTTACGACGATGCACCTCACATATCTGCCGAAAAGCGATCGCATATCTGTAAAGTACGGTAAAAATGATTACGAGAAGCTTAATCAACTGTGGCAGCCCACGGAAATCTCGCTCCGCGCCACAAGACCGACCATCGGCAATCCGACCTACAGCAACTGGGAGGTGACCTTTGAAAGCATTTTCAAAAAGAATAAAAATCAACCGAAAAAAGTCGTGGCGACTATCAATAAATTGCTTGATATGTACTGCAATGCGTTCTGGCAGCTTGAGGATTCAAACAGCAAAACCTATCGGAAATTTCTCAAAGAGACAAGGTCAGGCGTATTAAGTCTTGATAAAATGATTGACGTCTACAAAAAGCCGACCGACGAAGAGCGTGCCGTTTACTCCGCTCGTCTTAAAAACGACTTGATTGTTTGGTTGAGTCCGATGATCAATGAATATGCTAAAAAGGCATATATCGAAATGCTGAATCTCATATTGCGGAACGCATATGCGCTTCAGGATGAATTGAACAAAACGGTTACATTCACCATTGTCGATGTAGCCCCGAAGAAGAACGACATAACGATCAACAGCGGAATGAAGCCATATCATCCGCCCAAAAATTTAAGTAATATCCGTATGCGTCAGTTCCGGACGGATAAGGAGCTCTGGGAGTTTACAAAGGAAAACAAATATACTGTGAAATGCACGCCATATGCGTTTATGGCAGTCGGAATGCCTAAATTCATCGACTTCTATTATGCCGAAGAGGATACTCCCGTGACAATCAAAATAGCACCCACCCTCCCGAAAACATATATCCCGATGGGCGAGAACGAATATCCGACGCTCGCCGAAATAGAAGGAGTTTATGCTGACGGAAAGACCGTCGTAGCCTCCGCCGATAACACAGGAGTATTCACAAAAATATTCAGCGGTATCCAGAAATCACTCGAGGATGCAGGCTGGAAGCCTTCGGACGATTCGGGCGCGGACAGCTCGGAAAAAATGCCTTTCAGCTTAGTGGTGACAGGCAAAAACTCCGGTGATTTCTATAAATACGAAGAGCCGGAAGATAACGATTACTACGACAATCCGGGAGGCGGTACCGTGCCGGTGCGCAGCGGCACCTTCAAATATAATGAGAAAAAAGGCGAACTCAAACTGAAGTTTCAGTTTGAAGATGATATTGAAGTCAGCGGAACGCTCTATTGCACTTACAGTGCGGATAAGAAGACGGTGCTGGTTTCCGGCGAGGTTTCCGGCAGAGTTCTTGTAGTTGTGAAATTCTCTGTAAACATATCCGGATCAAAGGAAAGGTAAGTCGGAGAGACGCCTGTATTCGGCGAAAAAGCAAGCGCGATTGATGCGCTTGCTTTTTCGATTTTCGTTATGTTGCGACCCTATTACTTGACAATTTAATTATACATTCGGTATGATTTATTTATATACTCGTACTTCTTCCGTTCTGCAGTTGGCAGCCGTATGTCGTACCGTCATCAGATACGGGAATACCCGATTATTTATCCTCGGGCAACGGTGGATCCTGCGGAATTTCAATAGGAGCTGCCGCCGCAGGCATATTGCTTCCGAAGATCAGATCAATCAGGAAGGAGGTCAGCGGACAGGTTACGTAGTTGAGTGCTTTGAGTATGTCGATCGTAATCTTACACTTGCTGTCCTCGGAAAAATTGAGAACCACGGAGTAACATACGCTTCCGTCCCTGAGACTGAAACCGCCCGCATCCACCAAATCATCAATCTGCTCCGATACCCAACCTGCGCCTTCGCCGACAAGCTCGCTCACATATTTATCCAGAACATCGCTCAATGCAATGGTTGCCGTATCGGAGGCGCCCTTCAGGGCAAGCTCTCCATACAGCTGTTGCCAGCGGTTATATTGAGCCTGGAAGTTGGAGAAATACGTTTGCTTGAAATACTTATCAAAAGTCGGAGCGATTTTTTTCTGGAAGGTATCGCTGCTGCTCATCCACTTTCCGAGCAGTGCGCTTGCACCGATTTTGATGACGTTGATGGTCATATCCGAGAACGCACCGACAAGCGCGCCCCACATATCGCTGACACCTTCTTCGTTCCATTTGACGATGTAGTTTTTGAACGCCGAATATACGAAATAACCGCCGAGCGTCGCCAGAGCCGTTTTATAATTGGCAAAGCTGATGGAGTTGGCGAGAATGTTGTCGCCGGCTGCCGCAAGGTTCTTAGAAAACTCAAACTTGTCGAAGGTGTCCAGCGTGAACTTATCCGCAGCGATAATTTCACCGAGTGCGCCCACGAAGAAGTCCTTGGCGGGAGAAATAACGGCGTCGGCAAGGGGGCCGGCATATACGGAAATCAGCAAAGAGAAGGCACAATCGCCGAAGAATTTTGTCCATTCCAATGTGCTGATCATGAAGTCGTAGAACGCCACGTCGCGCATATGCGCTTCCCCCTGGCGTGTCCAATAGCGCATATATTTTCCGACCAGATATTTACTTGCCAGCCGCAATTCTTTTACATCGGCGCGCGGCTCAATGGCGAGAGATTCCAGCTGCTGCAGCCAATATTCCTTATCTTCTTCAAAAGAAAACGTCTGAATCCGCTCCCGGAGTTTTTCGTACTCCCGCTCCCATTTCTCCATCGGATCCATTTCAATGCCCTTGAGGCGAATCTGTACATCCGCATCAACCGTTTTCCCGTTATATCTGAACGAAACGGGAAGAAGTATCATCATTCTGCTCCCTTCGAATCCGGGGGCATCTTCATAAAGCGTACTGTTCGGCTCAAAGTAATACACATTTTGATCGCCGATTTTATTTGTTTTCTCCTTGTATTTGTACTTTTCGACAATCGCCTCCGTCAAGCTGTTTGCACCCTTGATTTTTTGCGCCTCAAAATCGGCATTTTCGGGGGTGACGACCGCTCCATCGTTTTCCATGACGGCAAGATTGAACTTGATCTCGGAGGATTGCCACTTACTGTCGAGCCCGCCGTAGCTGCCCTCGTCCTTTTCATAGGAACGGGCAACAACATACCGGACGTCGGGTTGCTTGTCATCCACCTGCAGATTTCTCGATTCGACCGAAATCCCAGCCGGATAAAGTGAAACATACACATCACAGGTGGTCGGCTCCCTCTCCCACTCCGCCGTAACCGAAATGGTGATTGCCCTTCTCTCTTTCTTGTTGAAAATATTCCAGTGCGGATCATTTCCGTCCGGCTCGCTTGTTTTATTGGTAATGCTTACCGAATAGATCCCCGGCGTTTCCGTTGCCTCAAAGCTCAGAGCAATGTCTTCCGGACCTTTGGCGGAAAACGCATCTGCCGCAGGGAAAGTAACGGCATCCTCCAGCCGGAACCGCCGCACATAGGTAAATCCGTCTCCGAAAATAGCATCGATTTCGCAGATCCCTCTGCCGGCAGCGTCGTCCTTGTCAAGGAACATAATTTTCGGCTCGCCCACGGCACGGAAACGGACGGTGTTGTTAAAGCTGCCGCCCTCACCCTCAAAGGTAAAGGTGATGTCCGCCGTTTCTCCCTCGTAGTCCTCGGGGATACTGACGTCCGCCTCACAATACCTGCCTGCAAACGCGGCTCTGTGTATCTCCATGCCGTCACCGGAAACCGAGTTGATCTGCGCCGTCAGGTCGTTTCGGTCACGCTCGGTGCCGTCCTCGCTCACCTCGGCGATTCGGGCGCGCACCGTAACGGGATCTGCTCCCTTTCGGATGGCGTCGCCGAAGTCCTTTTGGATATACATTTTGTACCGTTTCTTTTTGCGCTCGTCCTCACCGCTTTCGCCGCTGTCTGTACCGGCAGCTGCGCCCGATGCAGCCGCGCCTGCAGCAACTGCCGCACCGGTGCTCAGCAGACCAATGGCGATCGCCGCAGGAATGGCAACGCCGCCGTCCTCGCCGGAGTCTGTTCCCGCCCATTGGAACACATTACCGCTCTGTTTATTGCCGGAATGGCCTGAACGGAGGCTCTCAAGGCCGGTCGCTGTAAAGCCGCAATGGAGGTAAGATGAACCCCTTTCTGAAAAGTCTTTCTCGCTTACAGGACGATCAGGATCAATAAGATGGAAGGTACTCACCTGGCTTGCGTCGGAGGAAAGTTCCACCGTCCCATCCTCTGACAGGTTATCTTGACAGAACGACAGTCCAAGCTCATATTTCCTCAGGTATGTACCATAATATGTGTCTTTTACACTGCCATCGTAGTTTACCCAATGAGTAAAGAAGGTAAGCTTCATAATGTCATCCTGCTGCAGTGTGAATTCGGCGTCATAGTAGACGGCATTACTGGTATCGGGGCGCTCATTAAAACCCGTTCCCACAAAACACAGCTCCGACACGGAAAATCGGGTAAAACTCCCTTCGCCACGATCATATTTATAATCAAAACCCGGCAGCGTAAAAGCGTAGGTTCCGTCCTGCTGTCTGGTTACCTGTATTTCTCCGGCCTCGCAGAAGGACAGATAGATCAAATCGTCCCAGTCATCGGCAACGCGACCGGCGTAGCGCGTGGAAACAGTTATCGTATAACTGTCAAGCTCGCCGTCGGAAGTCCCGCCAGTCGGTCGCGGTTTAGAGGGGGAGTGCTCAGAGGACCCTGGACTGCCGCCATCAACAATCAATTCTCCGCCTTTTTTGATCTGCTTGCCGTTTAACCATACATTTCCACTGCCATCGGCGGAATAGGTGCCCTCCTCCGTGGTCACA
>CAKRSS010000003.1 GCA_934401725.1 uncultured Eubacteriales bacterium
GGCCTTCAAGCTCCGGCTTTGTGGGGTAGACCACCGTCACGCCGAAGCGGGACAGCATCTCCTCGTCCGAGACGAGAAAGTCGCCCATTCCGTCAAAGCTGCCGCCGATGCTGCCGACACGGCTGCCGTCAAGGCTGGCCGCCGCGGCCGCCGCGCGGACGTAGCCCGCCGCACGCTCAATGACATCGGAATACTCAAAATGCCCCGCGGCAATCGCATATTTCTTGCCGTAGCGGCGCAGCAGACTGCACATGTCCATAACGCCGTGTATACCGTGACAGCAGCTGATCTCGGCGGGGTTCTGCTCGGGGGAGAAATCGTAGGTCTCGGTTGTATCGAGAACGACGATGGGCAGGCGCGTCCCGGTCAGCACCCTGACGCACTCGAGCGACGGCGAATAGGCCGCGTGCCAGGTGACGATGCAGTCGGCCTCCGCCGCCTCGAAGCTGTCGACGGCGGCGCGGAACTCTGGCTCGATGCGGCAGAGATCGTTCGTCCTCACAACCTCGAAGCCGAGCTTCTCAAATCTCTCGCAGAGCGACAGATAAAACTGCCACAGTCTCGGACGCGCGGCGGCGCCGTTTCCGGTGTCGTCGTACAGCTTTATGTAGAAGGGCAGAAAGCCTATCTTTATCTTTTTCATGGCGCTCTCCTCACTTTATGCCGAAGAAGCTTGCGGCGTTGTTGTACATCATGTCCTCAACCTCGGCGCGGCTGAGGCCCAACTTCTCGACGGTGCGGCGGAAAGCCCGCAGCTCCTCGTACATGAAGGTGGTGATCTCAGTCTCGTCCGTCTCGCGCATGTTCTTGTCACCCGAGACGTCGCCGTAAAGGCCGCGCGGGACGACGTTGATGTAGGTTCCGTTGTCGTCTATGCGGTACATGCGCATTTTTGTGAACGGCATATCCGAGCCGAACATGACGCGCTTGGTTCCGACGGCGTTTATGCACTGCTCCATCGCATGGTCAAACACGTTGGCCGAGAAATCAAACATGAGGTGCTTGGTGTTCTTCAGCAGCTCAAATGCGTCGCCGAGGTCGCGCTCAACGTAGGCGCGGCCTATGTGCGCGATTATGACGCGGGCGTTGGGATAGCGCTCGTCGAGCTCCATCATCTGCGCGAGGTTGATGGGGTCGCGCAGACGTTGCGCGCGCGGGATGTGCAGCATGACGATACCGCCGATGCTGTCCATGTACTCCATCTGCTCGTGAGTCAGAAAATCGAAAATTCTCAGCTCGTTCGCGGGGATGTAGGAGGGCGAGTTGTTCTGATAGGGCTTGATGCCGATGAAACCGATGTCGAGAGCCTTCTGTATCTCATCTGGCGAGGAGTCCCAGTTGGTGCAATAGTAGGCCTTATTGCCGTGCGCGTCGATGCATCGCTTGACATAGGCGTTTACCACTTCAAGGTCGCACGAGGGAGAGCCCATGACTATCTTCTCAATCTGCTTCCCGGGGAACAGCTGGCGGTATGACTCCTCCATGTCCTCATACGTCTGCGACGGCGCGACTATCTGCGTCCAGCCGACGCACCCCTTCTGATGAGGATGGCGCGTGCCAGGCTCCCAGAGGTGCACGTGCACGTCTATCATTTTATCCGGCAGAAAATCGCGCAGCTCCTCTTCATATACTTTTTTATCGTAATCAGTTATGTTGACTCCAAACATGGTTTCACCTTCCTTTTGTAAAAATTCATTCTATGCACCACTTACGGTAGCGCTCAAGCTTTTCGGAGTAGAATTCGCGCAGCTCGGGTGAATGGTCGCACCCGTCCGGGCGGCGGCGGACAAACACCTCGGCGCACCGACCTATACTGTCAAACGCGCCGTACGACGCGACGGCGATAATGCCCGCGCCGAGCGCCGGTGTGTCGGACTCGTTGGTGAGCAGCAGCTCCCTGCCTGTCACCGCGCTGACGATGCCGCGCCACAGTCGGCTTCTCGCGGCACCGCCCGACATGGTGAGCGCCGACCAGCGGGCCATTCCCGCGGCGGAAAACTGCTCGATAGCGAGCGTGGCCTCGAACGCCGCACCTTCCATCATGGCAAGACCAGCGTCAAAGACGTTGTAGCCGTTGTCAAGACCGAAGCGGGCCGAGAATGTGCCACAGATCCCGGCGCGGTGGTTCAAGAACGTACGTCCGGGCGGGCAGGGGCAGCACAGCAGCTCCTTTGCCGACATGCGGCGCTCCGCCGCGCCGACGTCAAGCTGTTCCGGCATCATTCCGGCCTCGCGCGCAAAGCTCTCGACCGCAGCGCCTACGCCTGACAGCGTCGCCATAGCGCCGTAGCTGCCGCCTGCCGGGTGTCGTCCGGGGGCGATGTAGTGATCGTTGAAACACAGCGTGTCCGTCACGCCGAAGATGACCCACGCGGTGCCCGTGGCGAGCAGTATCTCGCCGGGGCGCGCGACACCACTGCCGATTGAGGCGCAGTACTGGTCATGCGCGCCGCAATAGACGCGCACGTCGGCGCTAAGTCCCAGCTCGGACGCCGCCTCGGGGGTCAGCGTTCCGATAAACGTGCCGCTGGGCACGACGCAGGGCAGCTTTGCCTCGCTGACGCCGAGGTAGGACAGCATTCCGTCATCCCACGCGCCGGTGTTTATGTTGTACAGGCGCATTATCGCCGCCCCGGTCGGGTCGGTGACGTCAGCGCCGCAGAGGCGGTAGTTGATGTACTCCTCCGTCGTCATGAAATGCGCCGCCGACCGGAAAATCTCCGGCTCGTGCGTGCGCAGCCACATGAGCTTTGCCGCGCAGTCGACGGGCGTGGTGCGCCAGCCGCACATGCGGTAAATGGCGTCGCCGAAATCGGCCGCGAGCCTCTCCGACTCGGCCGCCGCGCGGCGATCCATCCATGTCATGGCGTCGGTGAGCGGGCAACAGGCGTCGTCAAGAGCGAGCATACTGCCGCCCTGCGACGACGTCGAGAGCGCCACGACCGCGCCGGGGTCATCAAGCGCATCTACGACCTGCCGCACGGCGCTCACGGCCGAACTCCACCAGTCCTCGGCGCGCTGGGTCGAGCGCTCGCCGTCAACCTTGGTCGGATACGCGCACTTTCCGCGGGCGAGGACATTTCCCTGCCCGTCCAGCGCCATCGCCTTGACGGCGGTGCTCCCTATATCAATTCCTAAGAAAACCATAATTATTTACTCGATTATTTGCTAAGTATCCCGTCCAGTATTTCGAGCAGCCGGTCGACGGTCTCCTCGTCGGAGTTGACCGGCGGCTTGAACAGCACTGCGGGGACGCAGTTTGCCTTGTAGAGCTGCGCACTTGCGTCGACGCAGGCCTCATGCAGCGCGTGCGTGAAGTCCGCGGCCTCGGCGACGGTGCCGAAATGCAGCGCGGCCAGATGTCCGAGCCCCTCGGCCTTGACCAGCTTTGAGGGGTACTTTTCGGCCAGCGCCCGGAATCCGTTCTCGAGGCGCGCGCCGATGCGGTCGATTTCGTCTGCGTTGGCGCGGGCGAAGTGCATGGTGACAAGGTAGGCCAGCGACGCCAGCTCCTCCTGTCCGTTGGTGACGAGCGCGCCGAACTGGTTGAGGTTGTCATACTCGGCCGTGGTCAGTATCTTGCTTGCGGGGTACTCGCCGCCGGGGAAGCCCTTGCCGATGACGGCAAAGTCGGGGCGCAGCCCGTACTTGCGGAAGAGGAACATGCCGCCGTACCACATGCAGGTCTGTATCTCGTCGACAAGCGTCGGCGTGTCGGACTCGTGGCAGAGGCGGTAGGCCTCCTGCAAAAACTCACGGCTAAGGCGGATGCCGCCGTAGTTCATCATGACAATCTCATGGAGGAATCCCGCGGTCTTGTAGCTGCCGCTGTTGTAGGTGCGTATCTTCTCGGCAAAGCCCTCTGCGTCGTTGATGTCGACCGGGACGACCTTGTATATCCCGGCGCACTCCATGGCCTCATAGAGGTCGCCCCACAGGCCGCGGAAGGTCTGCGTGAGCACGGTTGTGCCGTGGTAGTTGCCGGTCTTGTCACCGGAGCGGTCAGCCATGACGAGGAAAACGGGCGTCTTTCCGGTGTATTTGGGCGTCTCGAGCTCGGGCGAGAGGCGGTAGAAGCGCGCGAGCATCATCTTGACGCCCGCCTCGACTGCCAGCGAGCCGGTCTCGAGGTTTATGACGCGGTTGAGCACGCCGCTCTCACGCGAGGCTATGACGCGCTCGGTCTCGGCGTCGTTCGTCCAATCGATGCCGTTTGAGGTCTGTATCAGGCGGCGCTCGCACAGACGTGTCATGTAGCCGCGGGTGTTGTTGTGCGTTGCGTTGGGCACGCCGAGACGGCGCGCGTTATCGATGAGCCGGTAGCCGCCGAAGGAGTGACCGAGCGAGGCATGGTAGTGCTCGCTCTTGCCGATGAGGTATACCCGGCCGTCCTCGCCGACGCGGAAGCTGCCGAACGCAGCCATGGGCGCGGCGCTCTTGTTCTCGGCGCGACGGAAAGAATCGGTCGGCGCGCCGTCGATGGCGTTCTCAAAGGCGGGGATCATCTGATTCCCGACCATGCCGAGCAGCTGGTGCTGACGGGCGATGTCCGCGGCCGGCATAAAGTCGACCCGCGACTCGGCCAGCGCCAGCGCCTCGTCGTACTTCATGCTGCCGAGCGCCGCCGCGGCGCGGACGAGCGAGACGGCGTAATCGTTTCCGAAAATATCTGCTATTGAAAGACTGATATTCTTGAACATCAATGAAAATTCCTTTCCTTGCGGGAGCATTCCCGCCTTAATCTATTGCGATGGCGCGCTTTTCCTTATGCGACTGAAGCGCCGCCGTGAACACGCGGTGCGACAGCGCCGTCTCCTCGGGGCGGATGCAGCCGAACTCGACCGTAATGCCGCTCAACTCGCACACGAACGCCGCCCACATCTGAAGTATAGCATCGGTAAAGCCGAACTCGAAGATGCCGCCGGTCACGGTGGGAATCATGGGCTTGTAGCCTACGTCGATGCGACACCACGCCTGTTCGCGCCCCCACGCCTCGGTAAAGTTGAAGGCGTTGGGATCGTTGGTCGAGAAGCGGGCGGAGGCCTTGAGGCCGTACACCTCGAGACGCCACTCGTTGGTAGCGCCGGGGGCGAGACGCTTGGTCTCGGTTATCATGGGGAAGACGCTCCCGTCGCTCTCGAGGACGTCGCAGTTGAGTATGGCATTGTCCCACGTCAGGCAGGGCGCCATTCCGCCGTTGCCGTCGGGGCGCTCGGTGATGATGTTGGACAGCGTCGCGTAGACATTAACCGGCTTCCAGCCCATGCGGAAGGGTATGTGCTGCGTGTGCAGGCCGAGGTCGCCCATGCATCCGTACTCGCCGTTGATTTCGACGCGGCGCTTCCAGTTGATGGGCTTGTTGACGTCCATATCGCTCGAGTGACAGAACGCCGCGCGCACCTCGATCAGCTTGCCGAAGCGGTCGTCCTTTATCCAGCGGATAAGCTCCTGGCAGGCGGGGTAATAGGGGAACTCGCTCGAGCATCTGACGATGACCTCGGGATGCTCGGCGATGGCCTTCATAATCTCGTCGTTGGCGGCCTTGTCGATGCCGAACGGCTTCTCGCCGAGCAGGTGCTTGCCCGCGCGGATGATGGCGGTGTAAAACTCGGCGTGCAGATTATGCGGGACGGCGCAGTATATGGCGTCGATGTCGTCCTTGTCGAGCAGCTCGCGGTAGTCCGCGACGCTGTATTTTATGGTATCGAAATTCTTCTCGAACCACTCGCGCGGCTCCGGCGTGTTGTTGCAGATACCCACGATGACGGGGCGCGGTATATCCGGCGTAAGGTGGCACCAGCGGGCGGCGGCAGAAGCGAACTCGCGCCCCATGAGGCCGCAGCCGATGATTCCGAAGCGTATTACTTTATCTGACATTCGCCGCTACCTCACTTGCCGAGCTTGTCGCGGCTGTTGAAGGGCAGCGTGTTGGGAGCGTCGGCCGACGGGAAGGGCGTGAGCTCGTCGTTCTCCCACTTGACTCTGTCGCGCTCCTTGGAGAAGTCGGGGATGTCGAAGCGCTTGGACTTATTGAGCACGCTTCTCCAGCCGAGCATGCTGACCGCCGAGATGGCGGCGGAGCGGTAGACGTCAAAGAAGACGGGCTTGTCGTAAAGCACAGCGTCAACGAACAGGCGCACGACCCAGTAGTCGCCGCCGCCGTGACCGGTGGCGTTGGCCTTGTCGGCGTCGCGCTCCCACTCGGCCTCGTACTCGCTGTTCATGTGGTCGCCTTCGGGCACTGCCCACGAGTTGTAGACGACGCGAACGCGCTTTTCGTCGCCGCGTACAGTCTCCGCGCCGCCGCCGAGACCGCTGATGCGGTACCAGTTGCCGTGCGGTGCGAGATAGGTGGAGCCATTGACTCTGGCGACGGCTCCGTCGCTCATGCCGAGCAACATGACGCCGGCGGCATCGGTGCGGGTATTCTTATACTGCTTGATGTGCTCCTCGGTGTCGGGTGCGGCCATGCCGACGACAGTCTTGGGCATCGCACCGGTGATGTGCATAATCGGGCCCAGCGCGTGCGAGCAGTAGTATGTAACGGGAAGGTATCTTCTCCAGTGGAAGTCGCCGTGGGTGGCGGGGTCGTTGTACTTCCAGCTCTCCTTGGGGCTCATGGGGTGGACGTACTCACCCTCCTCGAACATAATTTTGCCGAGCTTGCCGCTGTCGTGCAGTCTCTTCATCTCGAGGCAGCTGCGGGAGTAGGGGTAATTCTCGGCCATCATGTACTTGCAGCCGGTCTTCTCAACCGTGCGGCACAGCTTGACGCACAGCGCCATAGTCGAGGCGGCCATGTTCTCGCTGAGCACGTGTATTCCCTTCTCCATCGCGCGGATGGCGTACTGCGCGTGCTCGTTGAAGTAGTTGCAGATAAAGACTGCGTCGAACAGTCCGGATTCGATGAAATCGTCAAAATTATCAAAAACCGCCACGTCGGGAGGGCAGTTCTTCTTTGCCTCCTCAATGCGTGCCGGTGCCTTGTCGCACAGCGCCGTAACCACGGCCTCGTCGACATATTTAACTGCCTTGATATATGCGTTGCCGCGCCATGTGCCGAACACACCTATTCTCAGCTTGTTTTCCATCTTGATCCTCCTGTGTATATATTAATTTTTATTATATTCAAAGTTGGTGGGGAGCCTGTCGTGGCTCCCGGCCGCAGTCCGGGGCAATGCCCCGGACTGCGAGTGGAATCAGTTTTCCAGATCCTTCAGTGCGTTGTAAACTTTTTCGAGTGCCTTACCGACAAGCTTTTTGCCGGAGGCCCAGGTCGAGGAGAGATTGCCTCCCTCGTAGCCGTTGTAAAGAACGCTGAGAATGTCACTGTTGTAAAGCTCGGACAGGTCATAGCGAATGCTGCCCTTGATGAGATCTATCATTTTTGAAGCGGTCTCTTCCTGAACGCGCTTGGTTTTTATGGTGATTTCATAGTATGCAGGCATAACGGTCTTGCTCGACTCGTAAGCCCAGTATTCCATAATGACGCCGACACGGTCGTAGTCCATATTGCACCTGGGGATGGCCCAGATCAGCGAGTAGCGGTCCATCTTGTGATAGTAACTCTCCTGAGACGGGTCGTACTTGGGGTTGGGTGCTACGCCGTAGTCTGACTTCATGTCCTTGAATTGCGATGAAATACCCATATTGCCCTGAATAAACAGGAAGTGATCCTCAGCAAACAGTGAGCGTCCGTAGTCGAACTTATGGGCATATCCGCTCATATCGGCGCCTGCTGCCGCCGCCTCATAGGTCAGCACGGAGCTGCCGCCGACGAG
Organism: uncultured Eubacteriales bacterium; assembly: GCA_934401725.1. GTDB lineage: Bacteria > Bacillota > Clostridia > Oscillospirales > CAG-272 > UMGS1002. The sequence goes on from CAKRSS010000003.1 coordinate 7,782, forward strand.
GACGGAAGCAACGCTGCTCATTATGTTCTGCGTCTTTTCGGTGTAGGCGTCGGTGACAAGGCCGTTGGCGGTTTTGTCGATAAACTTTATGCCGCAGCCGACCATCAGGTGCATGATATTGCCGTTACCCGAGCCGGTCTCGACGCACAGGCCGTATGTGTCGTTGCCGTCCCAGACGCCGTCACCGTTGTCGGTGGCAACAGAGCTGACCATGGTCAGAAACTTATCGAGCGTCCACTGGTTCTTCTCTACGAGATCGTAGGGGTTCTCGAGGTCGTACTCGGTTATGAGCTGCTTGTTGAAGTAGAAGAAGCGCGCGCCTGCGAGGTTGGATACGCTGATGTCGTTGGCCATGAAGAACAGCTTGCCTGCGACTTCATAGCTATCCGCGCAGTTGGAGTCCCACCAATCGCGGCTCATGTCGATGTGCTCGAGATTTTTGAAGTTATAGAGGTAGCCCTCCTGCGCAATGGAGCCCATGTAGGTACGGCGATCAAGAATGACGTCGAAGGGCACGTCGCCGGAGGTGATGTAGGTGCGGATTTCCTTGTAGGGGTCCGCGACCTCCATTGCGGTGAGCTTTATGCTGTACTTGTCCTCAACCGCGATGTTGCGGTTGTAGGTCGCCTCGGACATGGTATCCGTGACGCTGTCGCTGATTATGTAGAAGCCGGGATAGGAGCTTGCGTTGGCGTTGCGCTGGAAGACGACGAACTCGTCGTTGTTGTAGTTGGCGTCGACAAACTCGGGCACAGGCTCGGCGGTCGTTCCACCGGCCTCGCCGGACGTGGTGCCGGGGGTAACTTCTCCGGACTTTGGAGTGGTAGTACCTCCTCCGTCACCGGATGTCACGCAGCCGACGGCGACTGACATGAGCACAAGCAGGGCGAGTATCAGCGCGGCAATTTTAATCTTCATTACCGTGACCTCCGCTCAATCATCGCGGCGACGAACAATGAGTGCCGCGCCGCAGAGCATCACAGGTACGAGACCGACAATGGCGAGGCTGGAGCCGCAGCCGCTCTTGGCGGGCTCGTCGGCCTTGGTGGTCGAGTCATCGGCCTTGGGGGTGGTTTCCTTGGAGGGCTCGGGGGTCGTTACCTCGGGCTCGGGAGTGGTCGTGTTATCGGTAGTGGTGGCGGGAGTCGTCTCGGGGGTAGTCTCGGTGGGGGTAGTCTCGGTGGGAGCGGTCGTTTCGGAACCGGCAACGGGCGTGCCCCACAGCTCGATCTCGGAGATGCGGAAGTAGTGCGGGTTGGCGTTGGGTGTCATGTCGGCGGAGATGGCCTTGAGCGCGTCCTCGTGACGGCAACGCAGCTGGGTTACGCCGAAAATCACATACTGTGCCCGGGTCTTCTCAAACTCTGCCGAGTACATAACAGTGTCAAGTCCGTCCTCGGTGTACTTCTCGAACTTCTGTCCGCAGAACAGCTCGGTTACGGAGACGACCTTCTTGTATGTACCCTCGTTTCCGGACTCGCTGAGCCAAACGTCAAAGCCGTCGATGTTGGCGGACGAGGTGGGAGTCTGAAGGAAAATATTGAAGGAATCGAGGTCGTAAATCTTGTCGAGAGCGATCTCAAAAACGTGGTAGTAAATGCTGCCTTCTTTACCGTCCTCGAAGTAGATGTTGTACTTCGTGAAGTCATCGGCAACTGCTTCGGCGGCACTGCTTGCAATTTTGAAATCGCAGTAGGTACCGGCAACGTCGCCGTTGTAGCCCCTGATACCGTCCCACATGTTCGCCGGAACATGCTTGGACTGCGTCTTCACGGGCACTTCAAATCCCATGCTGGCGCCCAGCATGGCATTGACTTTTTCGCCCTCCGCAGCGCTTGCGGGGATAACAAGGGATGCGAGGATGCCTATCAGCATCACGATTGCAATGAGTTTTTTCATGGGGGTTCCTCCGTTTAGTTTTGCAGAAGCTCTCTGTGAGCTGCCTTTGTAATGTAAATTATACACGAGGGGCGGGATTTTGTCAATAAGTTTGACTATTTTTTTCATGTTTCGTGCTGTTTTTTGCACGCATCAGTCACAGAAGAATCCGAGTAATTGTCATTGTATGGTTCAAAAACGTAAAAATCGGTCATTGAATGTGAGAAAAGTGACAATTTCTATTGACGTTCTCTGTTTTATGTGTTAAAATCAAATATAGTGACGCAAAATTCCGTCAAAAAGACACCGAAAGGGACAACCACGAAATGAAGCACACCGAAGAGCGGCGTCAGAGCATACTTCAGCTGCTGCGCACGTCAAAAAAACTGTCGATCGAGCAGGCCATGAGCGCGCTCGACGTATCCGAGTCCACCGTTCGCAGGCTGTTTGCCCAGCTCGAGGCTGAGGGACTCGCCATTCGCACCTACGGCGGAATATGCTTCAACGACGCAGTTTCCGGGGCGAACGAGTATTCCTTTGAGCTGACCAAGCTGCACAATCCCGACGCCAAAACCCGCATCGGCAAGGCGGCGGCGCAGCTGATAAAGTCCGGGGACATCGTCTATCTCGACTCGGGGACGACCGTCATGGCGCTGTGCGCCGAGCTGCGCAGCATATTCACCCGTGCCGAGGAGACCGACGCCGCCGAGTACGCGCTGCTGAAGCAAAGGTATGACAACGTCACGGTATTCACGCACTCGCTCGTCAACCTCAACACGCTGAAAAAGCACATGCGCGTCTACCTCATCGGCGGCGAGTACCGCAACAGCCGCCGTGATTTCTGCGGTTATCTGACCGAGGAGGCCATCAAAAACCTACGCTTCACAAAATGCTTCATCGGAGCTGACGGTTACAGCGAAACGTCGGGCATTCTCGCCTCGGATTTCTACACGGCGCGCATAAACCAGCTTGTCGCGCAGAACTCCGCCTACCGCATTCTGCTTGTCGACTCGACGAAATACCAAAAGAATTCCATCGTCTGCTACGCCCCATTCTCCGAGATTAACTGCCTCGTCTCCGACGACGGCCTGCCCGAGAGCACACGCCGCCTGTTCGGCGAGCTCGGAGTCGAGGTCATTACGGCGTAAAGAAAGACAGCCCCGGACACAGCAGAATGCTGTATCCGGGGCTTAAAAATTATCCGCTTACAGACACAAGTTTAAACTCTCCGGTGGAAATGTTGACAAGAACTTCGCCTCTGACATGAGCCTGATCCTTTGGACGTCGGTTCGGCGATTGAGTTGCGGGGTTGGCATCGAGCTCGGTAACCAGATAAAAACCTTCAAACGACGGATACCAATACAGCGGAAGACTATCCGCCGACAGATCATCAATGCTCATGTTGTTTTCCTCGATATAGGTTTTGATCGCGCCGCACAGCATTGAGCGGATCCCGGTCATCTGCGCCTCGGTCAGACCACGGGTGTAGTATTTGGAAAGCCCGTTTTCAAATGCTGCCCATTCCCCCTCAGGGGTCTCCAAAGATTCAGAGAAGGAATATCCACACCCCGTTTCCAAACCTCCGATATCGCCGCAAATGACGGGTATCGCTGTATCATCTGCCCATAGTAATAATCAAACGTCGTCTGCTCTATTTCGCTAAAGGTCTTTTTGTCCGGCCGGACGTAGTCGCCTGATGCGACGTTGCTGTCCGGCTTTTCGGTACCGCAGGAAACAAGCCCGAGAAACAATAATGCTGAAAAAAGTACGATTGCAACAATTTTCTTCATAATACTGTACCCCCTCAAACTTCAATCTGTTTTTACCGAATATCGGTCTTCATTTTATATTATACCATGTAATATAAACTTGTCAAGAGATATTTTGAAAAGCAGGCCTGGGTCTTGAGGGGGTGTAAAATATCGGTTATTCAGTTGAAATAAGCGCCAGGCGCTTCATTCCCCGGCGAATACACGACGACGACGCAGGGCTGCGGTGAGCACCGTTCCCATGATTCCGCCGCACACGATTTCTCCGAGCGCCACTCCGGCGGCAGCGAGATACCACACGGTGTCGACCTTGTAGACCCACACCAGCACCGGCGTCACGATGAGGACGTTCGCCACTATCGTCGGGACGGGGGCAAGGTAGGGGTAACGGCGCAGGACATAGGCAAGCGCGGCTCCTATCAGCGTTGCGAGGCTTCCGAAGATAACGTCGAGCCACACGCCGCCGCTCACGAGGTTGGAAACAAAGCAACCTATCGCAAGTCCGGGGATGGCCGCCGGTGTGAAGACCGGAAGCACGCACAGCATTTCCGAAATTCGGAACTGCACCGCGCCGGACGAGAGTCCGAACGCACTCGAGACCAATGTCAGCACCACGTACAGCGCGGCGATGACGGCGGTGCGGCAGATAAACGCCGCACTGCTCCGCATTTTCGTGTTCATTTTTGTGTTCACTTTTTACTCCTTAGTTTTTATTAAGGTGAGGATGGTTGCGAACTCACCTGCCATGTCAGTTTCCGCGGCAGGGCTTCGCCGCGCCGTTTAGGCACTGCGCGGTTATACCTTAAGGCGGCTCAGCGCCGCGCGGAAATCAGCATACATATAAAGCGACCCGAGCGCCACGAGCGGAACGTCGCCCGCGCGGCAGTAGTCGTACGCCGCGGCGAGCGCCGCGTTCATGTCGGGGTAAGCGGCGGCGGGTATTCCCTGCTCCTTAAACTCGGCCGCGTAGCGCACGCCGTCAAGCGCTCGCGTATTGTCGGGCGTGATGCAGAAGGCGCGCTCCGCCACCTCTGCCAGCATACCGACCATGCCGCGGTGATCCTTGTCGGCCAGCACTCCGGTCAGCAGCGCGACCCGGCGCCCGGGGAAGAGGCCGAGTATACTGTCGACCGCGGCGCGGATGCCCTGCGGATTGTGCGAGCCGTCGTAGATTATGACGGGGTTGTCGCCCAGTTTTTCAAAGCGCGCCGGCCAGCGCGTCTCCGCGAGGCCGCGGCGCAGCGCCTGCTCGTCGACCGGGAAGCCGCGCGAGGCGATGAGCGGCATTGCCGCCACGACGCTCGCCGCGTTCTGCGGCTGGTAGAGACCGAGCAGCGATATGTGCAGGTCGCGGTACTTGCCAAAGCTGAAGGTAGTGCCCTCAAGCGTCGGGCGGACGCCGGTCAAAAGGTCATAGTTGACGTGGTAGAAATCCGCCCCGAGCCGCGCCGCCGCGGACGAGATGACCCCGCCCGCCGCTGCGTCCCGTCCGCCCCAGTGGACGGGACAGCCCGGCTTGATTATGCCCGCCTTCTCGGCGGCGATTTTCTCGACGGTATCTCCGAGGAATTTTGTGTGGTCAAGCGCTATCCCGGTTATAACGGACAGCACCGGGTCCTCAATTATGTTAGTCGCATCGAGTCTGCCGCCCATGCCGACCTCGAGCACCACCACCTCGCACTCATGCCGGCGGAAATACTCAAAGGCTATGGCCGTGATTATCTCGAACTCTGTCGGCTTTTGCTCCATGCACTCGACGAGCGGCCGGACAAGCCCCGTAATCTCGGCGAGCTCGTCGTCCGGGATGTCGACACCGTCGACGCTCATGCGTTCGTTGAAGCGCAGGACGTAGGGCGAGGTGTAAAGCCCCGTGCGGTAGCCGGCCGCGCGCAGCACCGACGCCGTCATAGCGCAGAACGAGCCCTTGCCGTTCGTCCCGGCGACGTGTATGAAGCGCATTCCGCGCTGCGGGTTGCCTAGCAGCTCGCACAGGCGCGTTATGCGTTCAAGCCCCGGACGGCTGCCCATCCAGCTCACAGACTCAATATACTCAATTGCCTCACGATAGTTCATTTTACTTTGTCCTTCAGTTGTTCAATGTGTGACGATATTGCAGGTACCTTCAGGAGCAATACTATCAGCGTACCCTCGAGCACTCCGATAACGGAATAGGTCAAAAGCCGCCAGAGCATGAGCTCCGCGAGCCCCATGTCATATTCCGACAGGTACCACGACGCGAGCCCTATGGACTTTATCACGACCGACCCCGTCAGGTGTGCCAGCGCGGTTGCGAGCGCGCAGGAGAGCCAGCGCGGACGCTTGACTATGTACGTCGCGACAAGTCCCGACACGAGACCGACCATGCCCGCGCCCAGCGTCACCACCGGGTTTATGGAGTAGCCGTAGAGCAGGCAGCCGACCACGTCGGCAACCACGCCCACAGCCGCGCCGACCACCGGGCCGAAGCATATTCCGGCGAGAAGTATCGGCAGGTTTTCGAAGCTGAGCCGGATTATCTGCGAGAACGGATTCGGAATCTGCAAAAATTTCCCGAGTATCAGGCTCATTGCCGCAAGCAGTGCGGCGACTGTCATGATTTGCAGGCTGCCGAACACGGCCGTCCTGCGCTTTGTGTTTTGCTTTTCAGACATATAAAAAACCTCCTTCTTCCCATACTCAATATGGCAAAAAAGAGGCGTACTGCAAGGCTGATCGGGCATGTTCCGGAGCGCACTGCCGCGACGGTGAAGCTAAACCTTTATGTTGCCGTATGAAGCGGGATGCAGAGCCCTGACCGCAGGAAAACCCCTTCGTCCGGCTGACAACTCCCCGTTCAGCCGGCACTTTACGCCCAGACTCTTACTCTTCAAGCAAATTGCACGCTTTGCGTGCGTGGATATTATACACCCGCCCGCCCCCTGTGTCAAGGGGCGGGCGGGCTTTCAGAAAAATAATTATTTCAGATTTGAAATAGAAGTGTTGATGGTGTTCAGAGCCTTTTCCATAATACGGGCAGCGGTCTTGTAGCTGCTGGACCAGTTGTTGACGGAGGCCTTGTTCTCACAGACGTTGCGGAACAGCGACCATGAGAACTGCTGCAGTTCGGTGCTGAACAGACGACCCATGTCGATGCGTACGCCGGAACGGATGATGTCGTACATCTGGGATGCCTCATTGTCGGAGGAGTACTTCAGCTTCATGGAGGTCTCGAACAGCATGGGCGTCACATTGCGGTAGCCCTCGGAGCACAGGCACTCAAGGGTAGCGGCGGCCATATCGGGGTTCTTGCAGGCGGAGGAAATCTCGTACATCGTGTAGGGGAATGCCATGCAGGTGATGTACTCTTCCTGAGACTCGTTGTACTTCGGAACGGGAACGATGCCGTACTCAAAGGTTATGTCGTCCTTGCGCAGCAGTCCCATGTAGGAACGGTCAAGCGTGAACAGCGTGTAGCCCTTTGCGAACACAGCGCCGGTGGAGCCGTGGTAGCCGTCGTTGCTGTTGTACATGAAGGAGGTGATGTCCTCGAGCAGGCGGATCGTCTTCTCGGAGTTGAAGGTGTCGGAGATGACGAGCTGGTCGTTTGCATCCTTGACAACAGACTCAAGGCCTGCGGAGGTGAAGAATGCATCGTAGTGGATAGCAGCGGTGCAGAAGCCGTAAGCGTCGTCAGCGTCCTTCTTGCCGTCGGCATTGCGATCCTCGTAGAGGTTAGTTGCCATCTCGAACATCTTGGTGTAAGTCCACGCGCCGGAGTTTACCAGATCGTAGGGGTTCTCGAGGTTGTTGTCGATGATGAGCTGCTTGTTGAAGAACATGGCGTACATGAAGTGCAGCATGTTCGGGGAAATGTCGCCGGACGCGAAGTAGAGGCGATCATTTATGGTTGCCTGGTTGATAAGGGAATCCGGCCACCAGGGCTTGTCGAAATCGAGGTACTGCTGCGCTCTCAGGTCAAGCGCGAAGCCCTTGACGGCGATGGACGCGCCGGTCATGCTGTAGCCTGCGAAAATGTCGTACTCTCCGCCGGACTTGATGCTCGCCTCGGCGGCGTTGATCCAGGCGGCTTGGTTGTTGTAGTCGCCCTTTTGCTCTATGTAGTTGAGCGTGACGCCGAGACGGGTCTCGGTGTTGAGGTTACGCAGGTAAATGGCATCGCTTACGATGTCGCCGGTCTGCTCCTTGACCGCAAACTCAGGCTGCTCGGCGTTCCAGCACAGGATGGAGACAGTTTTGCCGAAGTTGAGGTTGTCGGGAAGGTCGTCCTTGAGGTATCCGGTGTCAGGGCCGGTGGTTTCGTCGGAGTTGTCGCCGGGAGTGGTATCACCGCTCGGCGTGTTTCCGTCGCCGGACGGTGTGGTTGTATCAGCGCCGTCTGAAGGGGTGTTTGCGCAGGCGATGAGCGTCGCCGCAAGCATCAGAAGCACAAGTACAAACGCAAGTGTTCTTTTCATTTTTTTCTTCCTTTCTTGAATTTCCCGCCGTTCTGTCAGACGGTGAGGCTATAGCTGTAAATAATGTACATTTAGATTATAACTCATATGACCGCCATTGTCAACAAAATAATAAAAAACAGCCGTTTATATAAATATTACAACCAAAAACCGCAAAATATCATTGACTCGCGGCCAAAAAAGTGATAAAATAAGTCACATCCGCAAACGCTTAACAGGAGTCAGGAATGCAACTGCCAACAATCCGCTACGCGCTCGACCGCACCCGCGAGGCCGACAGCACAATACCAATACACCTGCACCAGACGTGGGAGCTGGTCTATTATCTGTCCGGCTCCGGTCAGAGCCGCATCGGGGACACGGTGTACAGCTACTCCGCGGGCAACGTCTGTCTGGTGCCGCCCGAGGTGGGGCACAGCGAGGTAATCGGTGAGCAGACGCACGTGGTCTTCTGCACGTTCGAATGCCCCGAGGACGGCATAGACTGCCGCGGCGGCATGTACAGCGGCGACGAGGAGTCGGCGGCGCTGATACAGCACATCTCAAAAATCAAATATCTGCGTGACGACGTCGAGGCGACCGTTGCCTCGCTCTACCTTTCGATAATACTGACGCGGCTTGCGGCTCAGTCGGGACTTGAGGGTGCGGCGGCGCCGTCCGACGGCCGCTCGCTCGAGAGTGCCTGCCAGTACATACACGAATACTACAACACCAACATCGACCTGCCGGAACTCGCCGCGACGGTCGGCTACAGCTACGACCGCTTCCGCCACATTTTTCGAGAGCGCTACGGCATTCCTCCAAAGCAGATGATACTTTACAAGCGACTCAGCGCCGCAAAAAATCTGCTGCGCGGCGACGGCAAAATCACCAACATCGCGCGCCAGTGCGGCTTTTCCTCGGCATCGCAGTTCAACGCCACCTTCCGCCGCACGCAGGGCATGACGCCGAGCGAATACCGCCGCCGCGACAGGGCGACGTAAGCATTACGGGACAGTACGCCAACGGCGCACTCGTCATCGCAGCATTGCACAGTGAGACCCGCAGCGTCCAAATGCTCGCATAAAATATCCCTCTATGCCCCATACTAAGCAGTATGGGGCATATTTTATAGTTCAAGCGCGCAATGCGCGGTGGAGCCCTATTTCAACGTGGGGGATTATTCACGTGAACATGCAGGATATAAAGTCCGTCGGTGCCGCTTATCGCGGCGTGCCGAAGCGGCTGTTGGATATAATAATTTCACTTTTTGCCATAGCTCTGACCGCGCTGCCCATGCTCGTCTGCGCGCTGGCGGTCTATGCCGAGAGCGGCGGGCCCGTGATATTCCGCCAGTGGCGCATGGGAACGGACAGGCGGCCGTTTATCTGCTTCAAATTCCGCACCATGACAAACGACGCGCCGCACAGCTGCGCGACAGCCGAGCTGCACTCGCCCGAGCGCTACATCACGCGGGTCGGTGCCGTCCTCCGCGCGACGAGCCTCGACGAGCTGCCGCAGCTGTTCAACGTGCTGCGCGGGGACATGAGTCTGATCGGGCCGCGCCCCGTCATATGTGAGGAAAGCGAGCTTATCGGACTGCGCGCCAGTCTCGGCGTCTACAACATACGCCCCGGCATGACGGGACTCGCGCAGGTGCGCGGCCGCGACTCGGTCTCGATACGGCGCAAGGCGGCGTATGACGCGCAGTATATGGAGCACATGTCGCTCTCGCTCGACGCGCGGCTGCTCTGGCGGACGCTGATAAATGTTGTAAACCGAAGCGACATCCGCGATGGGGCAGTCGACGCGGGCAGCGTAGGAGACACAGAGCGCGCCGAAAGCGCCGGGGGTTCCGGAAATATCGGAAATGCGGAGGATGCCGGGGATTCCGGAAGCATCGGAAACGCGGAGAATGCCGGAGAGGCCGGAAGCATCGGAAACGCGGAGAATGCCGGGGAGGCCGGAAGCATCGGAAACGCGGAGAATGCCGGGGAGGCCGGAAGCGCAGGCAGCACCGAAAACGCAAACGGCACCGGGAACACAGACGGCGGGACGGTTCATGGATAAGCGGGCGGTGGCACGTTCGGCGGCTGTCGCCGTCGTCTCACAGGGCGTAACGACTGCCGTCAGCGCGCTGACGGTTCTGCTGCTCGCCGGACGGCTTGACGAGGTACAATACGGGCTGTGGCAATTCTTTTTGCTGATTGGCGGCTATTCGGGGCTGTTCCATCTCGGGCTGTGCGACGGCGTCTACCTAGCCTGCGGCGGCAGCGACTACACGTCGCTCGATCTGCCGCGTCTCGGCACGCTGCTGCGCGGCATGACGGCCATACAGCTCGCCGCTGCGGCAGCTCTCTCCGCCCTCTCGGCGCTGACGCTTGACGGCGGGCGCATGTGGGCGGTCATTCTGGCGCTCATTTACATGCCGCTGTTCAACGCGGGCGCTTATCTCGGCAATCTCGCGCAGGCAACGGGGCACTGCACTCGCTATTCCGTCTCGGTCATGCTCGACCGGGTCTGCTTTGCCGCGGGGACGGCGACGGCGGCGCTCGGCGGCGTCACCGACTTTCGGGTGTACGCCGGAATATGCATTTTCTCGCGGCTTGTCTCGGCGGCGTTTCTTGCGTTCACCGAGCGGCGCGTCGTGACGGCACCGTACTGCCGCGTAGACGGGCTCGGACGTGAGCTGCGTCCGGGCGCGCGGCTGCTTGTAGCCAACCTTGCCGGACAGCTCTGGGCGTCGGCTCCGCGATGGACGATACTCTGGCGCATGGGCGATGCGGAGCTGGGGCGCGTGTCGCTGCTTATCACGCTTTCCGGAATGCTGACGCAGGTGGCGTCACAGCTGGCGATGGTGCTGTTCCCTGCCCTTCGGCGCGAGGACGGCGCTGCCCGCGCGCGACTGATCGGCAGGCTCGGCGGCACGATACGGCTCGCGCTGCCGGCGGTGCTGTTGTTTCTGCGGCCGCTCGGCTGGCTTATCGGGCTGATTCTGCCGCGATACGCACCCGACTCCTACCTTCTCGCCGCACTGCTTCCCGCCGGAATTCTCGACGCGCACACGCAGCTGGTCAGTCTGACCGAGATGAAGGTGGCGCGCCGCGAGGGGCGCATGATGGTGCTCGAGCTCGCATGCGGCGGACTCGGACTTGCGCTCTGTCTCGGCGCGGCGGCGCTCGGAGGGGATCGCCTTACGGTGCTGCTTTTTGCCGCGCTCTGCGCGGCGGTGCGCTGCGTCGCGGCGACGGCCTGCACCGAGTCCGCCGGGCGCACAGCCGAAACCGTGCGCGCGGCGGCGTTCGCGCTCGTCTGCATCGTCTCAATCCCACTGAATCTTTACGTCGGAACGTGGTGCTTCGCCGCGCTATACGCGCTCTACCTGTCGCTCACGCTCATCCTGCGCCGCGCGCGGCGCGCGCTGGGAGCGGAGGTGTAGCGGACGGGAACACGCGCGCCCACCACCGCAGCGTGCATAAAACCCACATGGCAAAACCACCGCCGGAATCATGGGTGCACACAGCAAAGCAGAAACCGCCGCAGAAATCATGGACGCCCGCGCGGCAAAGCCACCGCTGGAATCACATACGCCCGCGCGGCAAAAGCCGCCGACGGAACCGGCGTCTCCACAAAAAACTCACCGCCGGGAGCACAGATCTGTGCTCCCGGCGGTTTTGCCTGAACTTTACGCTATCGTGACCGCTCTCGTAAAATCACGTTTTTTTCGGCCAGTATACCATGACGACGGGCGGGCAGCAGTAATCTACGCCCTTCATGTGAAGCCCCTTTTCGTACGCCTCGCGGACGACGGCCATTACAAAATACATTGTCGCGTCTGTGTACCTGAACAGCTCTGGGACGGAGGTAAGATGCTTCGGAAGCGGCGTTTTCATAGCGCTGATAAAGGCCGAAAACTCGTTGCCGACGGCTGCCTGCAACTCCGCGACTGCCTCCCACACGGCCGTGCAGACCTCGTCGTAATCCGCTTTTTTCAGAACCGGAATGGCCACGCCGAGTCCGCTCGGCGTGCTCCGCAGCATTCCGAACCTCTCGAGCTTCGGGATGTAGGCGGTGAATTCGTTCGGAATCTCCGAGCTTTCCGGCGCCACGCCGGTGTAAACACCCCAGAGCAGTGCGATAATGTGCTTAAAATACAGCTTGTACGCGCCGCCGTAGCGGCAGGGACAGTCCCAGAGCGTGGTGTCGAACTCACAAAGCCGCACGCGCCGCTTGCCTCCGTCGACAAACGCCTCGGACGTGCGGCAGCCGCCCCACACGGCGTACTCCGCCGCCTCATCATATCCGCGCGAATCGTAACCGGCGTCAAACGCGGTCGCCTGCGCAATCCAGCTCCCGCCGTCCCTGCGCGCCGGGAACTTCGGCGAGCCTCCTCTGCCGGTCACGGAATGCTTGAAGTCCTGAAGCGCCATCATAACGGCGAATCTGTCAAGCTCTGTCCGCTCGCGCTCGCCGAGCTCCGTCACGAAGGGCATTTTTGCTATGCGCTCTGACATTCCCCCGACAATGCCCCATATGACCTCAAAATGCCGGTGCACGAAGTCGAGCTGCGGGCGGAAGCGCTCGAGCGCCGTCTGCGGTTTTGTGATAATGAAGTCGGTGTACACCCGCCCGCTGTCCGTCCGCACCATAAGCTCGCCGTCGACCAGCTTTTCTATTATCGGCTCGATGTAGGCTGCCGGGATGCCTATCGCCCGCGAAAGCTCGCTGACGCTCACCGGCTTATCGTAAGCAAGTATCAAAAGATTCTGCGCGATCAGATCATCCTCGACAAGCGAGGTCGGCTCGTAATTTCTGCCGTCCCTGCCGCCCCAGGCCAGATTCAGCCTTCCCGGAATATAATTTTCTCTCGGTTCCATAGTTTCAAGTCCTTTCTTCACCTGATCCCGGCCTGCGTACAGCCTGCTCTTGACAGTGCCCTCGGGTATGCCGAGCCCCTCCGATATTTCGGCAACACTCTGCGCGCCGAAGTAATACCGCACCATGACCTCCCGCGTGATGTACGCCAGATGGTTCAGCTCCCTGCGCACCCTCGCCGCCTCCTCGGACGCGGCGTACTCCTCCTCGTCCGAGGCCGACGAAAGCAAATCCGACACGTCGTCGAGGTTCACCGTGACAGGCGCGCGGTATTTGCGCCGCAGGCTGTCGTTGTACTTGTGGAGGAGCGTGTTCGAGAGCCACGTTTTCGGATGTGCGATGACGCCGCCCTTATGCAGGCAGGCAAAGGCCGCGAGCATGGTTTCGCCGACAAGATCCTCTGCGTCCGTCTGCGAGCCGCATTTCGACACCGCAAGCCGCATCAGGTAATCGTAATATTGAATTATTTCGTCTTTGTTCATGTTTGCCTGCTTTCCGGAATGCTTTTAAACGTTCACATGTATAGTCGCCGTAATCTGACTTCGGTTCGGACTCTGGTCTGCTTTTTTTAAAAAAACGCCGCGGAGATAATCTCCGCGGCGCATGGCAGCTATGCGGCGCTGCCGAATTCAGTCTATATCCTCGAACACCTGCTCGGGCGGCGTTTCGAGAAGATTGGGGTTCTCGACGAACCGCTTGAACATCTTGAAGGCGGAGGCGTAGTAATAGCCGTCGCAGATGCGCTCGTCGGTCACGGCCTTGAGGTCGATATACTTGCGCTTGAAGACGTTGCCTTCAGAGTCCAGTTCGTTGACGGTGCGCTTTGCGCCGTACGCGAGAAAGACGGGAAGGTTGCCGAAGTCGTAGATGTGGTGGTAGATCGGCTTGATGCCGAGCGAGCCCATGCTCGTGATTATCATCGATCCGTGGAAGGGGCTGAGCTTGAGGAATGTGCGCGGCAGCAGGTCAAAATAATCGAGGAAGAACAGCAGCTTGACCGTCCAGCGCAAAAACAGGCCGGGGATGTAGAGCAGCGCGCGGTTGAGCTTGTCGAAGGAGTTGGTCTCGCCGGCGTGGTTGTTCGCCTGAACCGCCGAGTTGAACTTTTCGTAGACCTCGTCGATGGTGTCGGTCGGCTCGAACACCACCTTTATGCAGGTGTCGGGCGAGTCGACGGACATGGTGCGCTTGACGACCATAACCACGGATATTTCGTTTCTGGCGTAAATTTTCTGCCCGCTGACAAAGCGGTTTATCGCTGGGCGCTGTGAGATGGTGCGCACGTAGGCCGCAAGTATGACGTGCAGCATACCAAAGTGCATCTTGCCCTCCTTGACCTTGCGGCGGCAGAAGGCGTCCGCCTTGCCGATACTGAAGCTGTCGGCGAAGGTGTTGCAGGCGTCCGAGCGGCGGGCCATGATGTAGGGCATGATCTTGGTCATCGCCTGAACGGTGCGGACCTTGTGCCCCTCGCGGCGGTCGCCGAAGCGGCGCTTTTTCTTTTTGGACTTTTCGGCAGTCCCGGCCGTCCCGGTGTTTTCGGACGTTGCGGTGTCTCCGGCCGCCTCTGACGTTCCGGGTGCTGCGGCTTTTTCCGACGTTTCGGATGTCGCGGCGTTCTCGGGCTTCCCGGTCTCGGGCGCAGCTACGGCAGTGTCTGCTGTGGCGGTGCCCGCAGCCGCGTTCACGGATTCCTCCACGACCGTAACGCCTGCGGCTTCGTTGAGAGCCACCGACTCTCGAGTGTTCTCTTTCATGTGAGTGTACTCCTGATATATATTTTATCACGTGCACGTGTGCCGGGGTCGTCGGGTCTGCGGGCTTGCGCAAAAGTGAGCTTTGTGCTCCACAACCGCCGGGGGCGGCATGTCGGAGGGGGGCCATAGGCCGCGTCCGTAATAGTGCGCAGTCGTGCGGGGGCACGCGTGTCGTCGATATTCTGACTTATCATGATACATTTTTAGGTTGTCCGTTAATTTTAACACAAATTCTGCGAAAATGCAATACAAAAGTATCCGATATATTTAATATTAATGAATAATTACGCCCGCGGGACGCCATAATTCTCACGGAGGTGAGCAGGTGACGCATTTTGATTCAAAACAGATATTTGCAATTCCGAACATTCTGGGCTACTACCGCATATTGCTGATTCCCGAGTTTGTTTGGCTTTATATCGGCGGGCAGTACGGCTTTGCGCTGGCCGTGCTTTGTCTTTCCGCCGTCTCGGACTTTCTGGACGGACGCGCGGCGCGCGCGCTCGGTCAGATAACGCCGCTCGGGCGCGTCGTCGACCCGCTGGCGGACAAGCTGACGCAGCTGGCCGTCATCGGCTGTCTGACGTGGCATCGCGGCGATATGATATTCATATTCATTCTGCTCATCATCAAGGAGGCGGGCGCGGGACTCGCCGGGCTGATTCTGCTCGGACACGGCGGCATGCCCTTCGACTCGCGCTGGTACGGCAAGGTCTCGACCGCCGGGCTGTATCTTCTCTGCACGCTGCTTCTCTGGAACGTCCTCCCCGCCGCCGTCGAGACGGTGCTCATCTGGCTGCAGTTCGGCATCACCGCCGCCGCGCTCGTTCTCTACTCGGGCGAGTTCGCGCGCAGGCTGTCCGCCGTGCGCGAGCGGTGACAAAACGGTGGCTCTTGGGGCGCTGCCCCAAACCCTGCACGGAGCTCTTGGGGCGCTGCCCCAAACCCCGCTTAGGGGGCTTTTTGAAAAAAGCCCCCTAAGAACCCGCAAAAACTTTCGGGAATGGGGGTATTGCGGGAGTGAGGTTCGGCAAACAACAGTGAGGGCGGCAAAAAATAAAAAACAGTAAACATAAACTGAGGCTTCACCGCACCATTCCGGCGTTGCGCGTGCGGCCTTGTCCCTCTCCTCGCCGCCAACATCAAAAAAGCAGCGCCTTTCAAGACGCTGCTTTTCTCATATCTTCACGGCGACCGCCCTACTCCACCGCTCCGCCAAACCATTTTTTCAAAGTTTTTGCGGAGTTCTTAGAGGAGCTTTTTTCAAAAAGCTCCTCTAAGCGGGGGTTGGGGCAGCGCCCCAAGAACTCTGGTTTTTCAAAGTTTTTGCGGGGTTCTCAGGGGAGCTTTTTTCAAAAAGCTCCTCTGAGCAGGGTTTGGGGCAGCGCCCCAAGAGCTTTCGTTCCCGAAATTCTGCGGTTATCCGATTATTTGAAATTCTTAATCCATCTGACCGACAGCTCTGCCCACGGCCGGACGTGCTCGACGAGCAGGTCGGGGTTGCCGCTGTACGTCTCTTCGGTCGAAAGCGAGAGGCCGTGCTTGCCCTCGGGGAAAATGTGCAGCTCGAAGGGGATGCCGTTGTCCTTGAGCTTCTGGGAGAAGGTCAGCACGTTCTGAACGTCGACGGTCGCGTCGCTGAAGGTGTGCCACATAAAGGCGGGCGGCGTCTGGGGCGTGACATGCTTCTCGAGACGGTAGCGGTCGAGCTGCTCCTCGGTCGGCGTTTTGGTGCCGCAAAGGTTGTAGAACGAGTTCTTGTGCGAGAATATCAGCACGGGATAGCACAGCACCATACCGGTCGGGCGGTTGATGTCCTCGGGGGCGTCGCCGAGCTCGGCGCGCACCTCGGGGATGTTCCAGAGCGTGCCGGTGGAGGCGGCAAGGTGTCCTCCGGCGGAGAATCCGCAGATGAAGACGTAGTTCGGGTCGATATTGTATTCCTCGGCGTGCTCGCGGATGTGCTTGATTGCAAGGCTGGCCTCGATGAGCGGCGCGTAGTTGGTTGCGCCCTCGCCGACGGTGTAGCGGAGCAAAAAGACGTTGAGTCCGGCGGCAAGATAAAATTTGACTATCGGCTCTGCTTCACGGTCGGAGAGAAAGTGGTAGCCGCCGCCGGGGCAGACTACCATCGCACGTCGGCGCGGCATCTTAAGCTCGGGCGGATCGTAGGAAACGTAGGTCGTCAGCGTTGCGCCAGGGTATTTTTCGGAAAGTTCAATCGTTTTATGAAGCATTGCAGTTTCACCTCGTATGTTTTTTGTTGTGTTTCATTGTACCACGCACCACGCGGTTTTACAAGGGGCTATTTGAAGGTTTAGTGAAAATTTCAGCGGGTTGTTGACTTTTTGACGCCTGTATGGTATCATAATAGGGCGGTAGAGTGTAAAAAACGGACTCTACGCACAATAGAATTCCCGAAAGGCACAGATATGACAGGCTTGAAAGACGTAAAAGGCGTGATTTTTGACTTCAACGGCACGTTGATCTTCGACTCGCACATTCACCGCGCGGTCTGGCGCGATTTTATACCCGCCCACACCGGCCGGCACATAACCGACGACGAGGTCGACCGAAAAATGCTCGGCCGCGACAACGCGCACATACTTCACGACTATCTCGGCGAAATTTCGGACGAAGAGACCGAGCGTCTCACCTACGAAAAGGAAGCCGAATACCGCCGCCGCTGTCTGACCGACCCCACGTTTCACCTCATAAGCGGAGCCGCCGCCTTTCTCGACCTTCTCAAAGAAAAGAAAGTGCCGGTGACAATCGCCACCGGCTCTGAAAGACTCAACATTGAGTTTTATTTTGAACATCTTGACCTTGCACGATGGTTTGACCCCGCCCGCGTGGTGTACGACGACGGTACCTTCCCCGGTAAGCCGGAACCCGACATATACCGTATCGCCGCGTCACGCTTAGGCCTCGCTACCCGTGAATGTCTCGTCTTTGAGGACTCCTTTTCGGGCATACGCGCCGCTCATAACGCCGGTATAGGGCACGTAGTGGCAGTCAGCGAGGTGTCTCCGGCACCGAATTACGAGTGCTCTGGGGGCGTTGACACAATTCTTCACAATTTTGACAACGCAGCCGAGCTGTTCGCTTTCTAATTTGATTTTCAGCATGGTACTATCGCTCCTTTGTGTTTTTCAAGAATTGAAATCAGTGTGTTTCTGATTATAAGCTGTCCCTTTTCGTTGGGATGGATGCCGTCCTCGCAGTAGAGATCGTCTATGCGGCGGTTGGCGAGAAACGCTCCTCGCAGATCGACGCAGACACAGCCGTTCTCGGCCGCGAGTCCCTCGATGGCGCGGGAGTAGTTCTCCTGATAACGGTAGATGGTGTTGGCGTCGCCCAGCCAGTGAAGGATGGCGTCGCGGTCGAGTCCGTCACGGCAGACCCAGTCGAGATACCGCTCGGGGCAGACCGGCGGAAGCGTCGACATGACGGGGCTTATGCCGTGGTCGCGCAGTAGCTTTATCAGCTGACGGTAAATGTCGGTGAACTTGGAGATGGGGGTTTTAGGACTGTGCTCGTCGTCGGGACGCGCCGCAACCTCGGACCAGTCAAAGTCGGAGTCGTTGCCGCCCAGCTCGAGCATCACAGCGTCGCTGCGATTCCCCTTCTGAAGGTACTTGTCGACATAATCATAGCCCCGCTCGACGGTGCAACCGAAGCGCGACAGGTTTGTCACCTGAATGGAATACATCTGTGCAATGCTGTCCACGCCGATGGTGTTGCTTATCGAATATTTACGTGTGCTGTTGTTCAGCACCACACCCCGGAGGATTGAATCCCCCATAATCGAGATGCTGTGGATGAGGTTCATGGTACGCTCCCCTGCTTTTTGTGTTCTGACTGTATTATACCCCGCTCCGGCACGGTTTTCAACCTACTGTCAATTATTTGAGGCTACTACCTCATTTCACGCGGTAGAATCGCGGAAAATGTGCTCTACCTGCAGTAGAATCGGCCTCTCCCGGAGGGGGAAACGGGCGTCGCGCTCAAATTCTGAAGGTTTGGAAGGTGAAAGATGACTGAAAACGACCTCAAGCAAAACATTGCCCGCAACATTGCGGCGTTGCGTCGTGCCTACAACATGACGCAGGCGGAGCTCGCCGAAAAGCTGAGCTACTCCGACAAGTCCATATCAAAATGGGAACGCGGGGACGGTCTGCCCGACGTCTTTGTCCTGACCAAGATTGCTTCTCTTTTCGGCGTCACCGTCAACGACCTGCTTGCCCGCGAAACTCCCGAACCGCAAACGCCTGCCCCAGTGCAGAAAAGCATTTTGCGCTCGCGTCACTCGCTCATCACCGCGCTGTCGGTAGGGCTTGTGTGGTTCGTGGCAGCGCTGGTTTTCTTCTTCATAAAGGTGTTCGTGCCCGAGTCGCCATGGGCGTGGATGGTGTTCGTTTATGCGCTGCCCGCCGCATCGACTGTGCTCGTGGTGTTCATGCATCTGTGGTGGAAGATCATTCCGCAGTGCCTGTCGGTGAGCCTGCTCGTCTGGAGCATTGCAGTCTGCGTCCACTTAACAGCTGTATTACCCGGCGTGCGGAACGTCACTATGATATATGTGGCGGCAGGCGTGTTCCAGGTGCTGGTGATACTGTGGTACGCCTATCAGTACGTGCGGCTGAAGTGGCACCTCACCTTCCGTCCCGGCAAGTCCGGAGCGGACTCCGCCAAGGCGGCAAAGGAGCAGAACAGCTCCACTGACAGTGAGTCTGTGGCCGACAGCGCGTCGGCTGACCATGCGGCAACCGCTACCGTGGCCATGTCCGCAGATGACAGCAAGTCGTCCGCTCCCGCCTCCCCCGCCCCGGAGCGCTCCGACAAAGAGCCGTCGCGCAGGGACGCCGACAAGAAAAAGCAATAAGCATGTTATATTAGAAAGGAAAATCACGAAATGAAAAAGTTTGTCTGCCTGCTGGCGTTCGTCTTGTGCTTTGTGATGCTGTTCGCAGCCTGCAACAACGACGTGCCGAACCCCTCAGACACTACAACACCCGCCGAGTCCCAAGGCTCCGTAACCGAGCCCGGCTCCAATGGCTCCGACACCTCCGGAACGTCAGAAACCACTGTTCCGACCGACAATGACGGCGTCGTTGCTTCGGACGGCAAAACCGAATTCACGCTCATCCGCGCCGATCAGATGGAGCAGACGCTTGTCAACTGCGCCAGCGAGCTGCGCACAAAAATCGCCACTGGCTACAACGTTCAGCTGTCTATCAAATCCGACTGGGTAAAGGGGCTTGGAAAAGACGAGTCCGTCGAAAACAATGAGCGCGAAATCCTCGTTGGCCACACCAACCGTAAGGAAAGCCGCGACGTTCTCGCAACGCTGAAGGAAAATCAGTACGTCGTCAAGTGGGTCGGCTACAAGCTGGTCATCACCGGCTACGACGACTACGCCGCCGCAACCGCCGTCAAGGCGTTCATGGAGAAGTACGTCGCCGGCGGCGACAAGCTGGTCTTCCCCGCAGACGAGGTAATGACCGGCACGGCTTCCGTTCAGAAAGTCTACCTCACCAAGAATGCAGACTTCCGAGTCATGTCCTACAACCTCGCAGGAACCACCAAGGAGTACAGCACCCGCAGGGCTTACATCGCCGAGTCCATTCTCTACTACCTGCCCGACGTTATCGGCTTCCAGGAATGCAACGCAACCGTCCATAAGGATATACTGTCCGGCAGCCTGATTTCGAAATACTACGCCACCAATATCCGCCAGCATTCCAACGGCTCTACATACAACTACACGCCTATCCTCTACCTCAAGACAAAGTACAACAACCTCGAGTCCGGCGTGACGTTCCTGCGCAGCCGCTATACCGGCACAAACACAAAGTCCATTTCGTGGGCAGTGCTCGAGCGCAAGTCTGACGGGCAGCGCTTCATCGTGGTCAACATGCACGGCTCGCTGTGGTCGACCGACTACAAGCTCCCCGCAGGCGAGACTCACGATACCATGAAGGCCAAGGCCGCGTACGAATGGAAGATTGACAACGCAAAAGAGATGATCGACAAGATCGCCGAGCTGCAGGCGAAGTACGGCGCGCTACCCGCATTCACCACGGGCGACTACAACTTCAATGTAAATCACGATGCCTATAAGGTCACAATGCAGTCGACAGGACTTGCGTCGTCGCGCGAAGTCGCCAAGACCTCAGACTCCGGCGGCTCTTATCACAATGAAATCGGCACAAAGCCCCCCGCCTCCGGACTTCCCATCGACCACATCTTCTTCTTCCCCAACCAGACGGACGTGTTCTGCTACAAGATCGGCACAACCGAAACCGACCTCAATTCCACCGACCACTGCCCCGTCTACGCTGATTTCAAGCTGGCGAAATAGTCGGCTTTGCATAACGATTTCGGCGTGATTTGAGCACGGTTTTGATGCGATTGAAAAACGACTTCAAAGCGAAATCAATGAAAAAATGCCGCGGCATGTGCCGCGGCATTTTTTCATTGATATAACCGTCTGCGTCGTCAAACAACTCCGCCGCGCGCCAATATCTCGTGACGCACACGGTCGGCGGGGACATCGCGCAGCGGGGTTCCGGTTCTCCGGGCTATGTCGGCCGCAATGCCGACAGCCTCGCCCATGGCAAAGCAGGGCGGCATCACGCGCACGGCTCCCATCGCCTCACGGTCAGCCGACAGGCAGCGCCCGGCCATGCCGAGGTTGTCAAAGCCGCGCGCAATGAGACTGCGGAGCGGAATGTTGTAATCCGACTGCCCCGTGACGGGCTGATAGTGCACGGTGTTGCTCTTGTGTATGTCAACGGAATTCGAGCAGAGCACGACGCCGTCCTCAAACATACGGCCGCTCATAATGTCGCTGCCGAGCAGGACATACTCGCCGACAATGCGGCGGCTCTCGCGTACGCCAAGCGCCGGTGCAGTCTCGACAAGGTAGCAGTTCTCAAGCCCCGGAATGTGGCGGCGCAAAAACTCAACTATGCGCGGAATCTGCGCGCGCTGCGAAATTTCAGCCGCGGTGACGACCTCGGGGTCAAGCGAGTTTATATTCTCGTCTATCTGCGCCATGTTGACGTACCATCGGCCGTCGGTGTTCTCGAATATACGCAGCTTCTGCGTGCCGCAGGGGAACTCGCCGGTGCGCTGTCCATCGGCGATAACGTCCATGAAAAAGCGCGCGCGCATCTCGGAGTGCTCCGACATGTAGCTGTCAAGCGCCGCCTTATCAACACCAGCAATGGAGAAAAACATGGACGCCGTCTGAACCTCGCCCTGCTCGTCGCCGTAGAGCGTCTCGGCTCCGGCACAGTGCGCAAGCGCGGCGTCGCCGGTCGCGTCTATCATGACAGAGGCCGAAATCCGATATATGCCCGCCTTGGTCGAGACGTAGGCAGATGTGATGTGCCGGTCGCCGCCGGGCGTCAACGCCGTGTCGACAGACACCAGCCGCGCGTGGTACAGCAGCTCAACGCCCGCCTCGATGCACATGCTCTCCGATACACGCTTGAAGGACTCGATGTTGTAGGGAATGACGCCGACATGCCCGCGCGTGCGGTAGCCGCAGTATGAGTTGCCACCCATGCACTCGCGCCAACCGATAGCGCCGCCGTCGCGCTCCATGCGTTCCACAAGTTCGTCATAAATGCCCTTGATTATCTGACGCTTGCCGCGCACGTCGAGACAGGTCATGAAGGTGCCGATAAGCCCGGCCGTCGCCGTGCCGCCGAGGTAGCCTTCCGTCTCAATGAGCAGCGTACGCGCCCCGCTCCTTGCGGACGCAATAGCCGCGCCGATTCCGGCGCACCCGCCGCCGCAGACCAGCACGTCGCAGTCAAGCCGACGGACTACAGGCAGAGTTATCTGTTCCATGATTCATCCTCCGAATTGTTAAAATATTAGCCAAATCAAACGTTTGTAACTTAAGGGTTTACGTAAACAAAACGCGCGACACCGCGCGCCTTAGCTGACTTTCAGGTGGGCGGACACTTGCATCCACTTGCATCCACTCGCGTCCACTTGCGATTCGCGCCCGACTTCCCTTTCTCCACCGCGCGCTCCCACTCACTCAAACCTCTTCTCCGAAAGTTTTTGCGGGTTCCAATGGGGGCTTTTTTCAAAAAGCTCCCTTGGCGGGGTTCGGGGCAACGCCCCGAGCGCAATCGTCCTCCGCTCACTATCCCCCATTCCGAATGGGCACCGGACGCGAAGCATGGCGGTGCTGAACTACAACGTGATGCCGTAACATCTGCGCTTAAACGCCCAAAACCGTACGTCCCGGCGTCTCGCAGCCCCTGCCACGCCCCTTTTTGAAAGTTTTTGCGGGATTCTTAAGGGCGCTTTTTTCAAAAAGCGCCCTTAAGCGGGGTCTGGGGCAGCGCCCCGAAAACCTTAATCGCAGTTCTCCCAGTTGTGGAAGACGTTAATGACGTCGTCGTTGTCCTCGAGGTTATCTAGCAGGAGGTTCATGTGCTTGATGTCGTCCTCGTTCTCGAGGGTGACGTAGGTGGACGGAATCTTATCCATCTCGGCGGACTCAATCTTGTACCCGGCCGCCTCAAGCGCGTCACGGACAGAGTAAAGATCGTCCGGCTCGGTGTAAATCTCGAAGGTCTCCTCGTCGGAAACAAAATCGGAAGCTCCGGCCTCGAGCGCTGTCTCCATCAGCGCATCCTCACTCTTGACGTCCTCGCGCAGAACAACTATCACACCCTTGTCCGAGAACAGAAAGCCCACGCAGCCGACCTGACCCATGTTGCCGCCGAACTTGTCGAAGAAGTGGCGAACCTCGCCGGCGGTGCGGTTGCGGTTGTCCGTCGTCGCCTCGACGATGACGGCAATTCCGCAGGGACCGTAGCCTTCGTATGTCACTTTTTCGTAATTTACGCTGTCAGAACCCATCGCTTTTTTGATTATGCGATCAATATTGTCGTTGGGAACGTTGTTTGCCTTGGCCTTGGAAATAAGGTCGCGCAGCTTGGAGTTGGAGGCAGGGTCGCCGCCGCCGGCCTTGACCGCAAGCGCAATCTCCTTGCCTATCTTGGTGAATACGTTGGCGCGCTGAGCGTCTGTCTTCTCTTTTTTGTGCTTGATGTTAGCCCATTTGCTGTGTCCGGACATAGTTAATACCTCATATATAAATAATTAAATTTTTGACATTTTCTTCAGGCAAATCAGCCCGAATGCGCGCCCTAAAACGATGTTCGCCGCGCCGGTCAGCGCAATTCTGGTCGCGCGGACAACTGCGTCTTCCTCGTCAAGTATGCGGCAGTTGTGGTAGAAACGGTTGAACGCCGACGAAACGTCGAGTATGAACCGCGTGATGTAGAAGGGCTCGTAATCGTTGATCGCGGCCTCGGCACGCTCGCGGAAACGGCACATTATCTTAAGCAGCTCCGCCTCCTCGGGCGCGGTAATCTTTGCGCCCGACGCGATTCCGTCCGCTGCCTGCTCAGCCGTCACGCCCGCCTTCTCGAGCACCGAGCAGGTGCGCGCGTAGGTGTACTGCACGTAGGGGCCGGTATTGCCGTCAAAGCTCAGCGCGTCCTCCATGATGAAGTTGATATCGCGCATACGGCTGCCGGACAGGTAGTAGAACACCACCGCTCCGACGCCGACCGCCTCGGCGGCCTCGTCCCGGTTCTGCAGTCCGGGACTCTTCTCCTCCATTATGGACTTGACCTTGTCAATCGCCTGCGCGAAAAGGTCCTTGAGCAGTATGACATTTCCCGTTCTCGTCGCCAACTTGGCGCCGTTGATGCTGACCGTGCCGTAGGGGACGTGAACCAGCTCGTCCGTCCAGTCGTAACCCATCAGCTCCATGACCTTGAACCACTGGCGGAAGTGCAGGCACTGCCCCGCGGAGGTGACGTATATGCACTTGTTGAAATTGTAGGTGCGCTTGCGGTAGACCGCGGCGGCAATGTCGCGCGTCGGGTAGAGCGTGGAGCCGTCGCGCTTGAGAATGAGGCAGGGCGGCATGTCGTAGGCCGACAGGTCGACTATCGACGCACCGTCGTCCAGCTTCATGAGGTTCTTCTCACGCAAAAGCTCGACCTGCTCGGGCATTTTGTCGGTGTAGAAGCTCTCGCCGTTGTAGGAATCAAACTCAATCCCCAGCTGCTTGTAGGTCTTCTTGTACTCCTTGATGCTTATGTCGACGAACCAGCGCCACAGCGCGAGGTTCTCCTCGTCACCGTGCTCGAGCTTTGTAAACTCTGCGCGCGCCTTGTCCTCGAGCGTTTTGTCCTGCTCGGCCTCGGCGTGGAAACGGACGTAGAGCGCAACAAGCTCGTCAATTCCCTTCTCCTCGACCTCCTCGCGGTTGCCCCACAGGCGGAACGCCGTTATCAGCTTTCCGAACTGCGTGCCCCAGTCGCCGAGGTGGTTGATGCCGACGCACTCGCAGCCTGCGAACTCGAACAGCATCTTGAGCGAATGCCCTATGACAGTCGTCCCGAGGTGGCCTATGTGAAACGGCTTTGCTACGTTGGGAGAGGAATAGTCTAGGACTATTTTTTTACCTTCCCAGCCGACAGGCGCGCCGTATTTTTCGCCCTTCTGAAGTATCTCCGGCAGAACGCTGCCCGCGAGATAGGCGTCAGAAATGCGGATATTCAGGTAGCCGTTGACGGCGCTGACCTCGCCGACGGCACTGCCGTCCTTTGACTCTGCGGACTTGAGGCCCGCCGCCAGCGCCTCGGCAATCTGCACCGGCGAGCGGCGCAGCGAGCGGCTGAGCTTGAAGCAAGGCAGCGCAAGGTCTCCCATGGACGCGTCGGGCGGGTACTCCAGCATGGGCAGCATGTCCGCCGGTGTCAGTGTGCTTCCGGGAAACGCTTCACCGGCGCACCGGGCCAGCTCCGCGGAAATCAGTTGTTTGATTTTCTGCATATGTCTTTCCGTTCCTTTGCGGCGTGCGCATCACGCACACGCAAATGCAATTATTTTTTAGTGGTATTACTCTTGATTTGTGACGCCAAAACCGATTATCTTGTCAGGTGGCAAACAGTCGCCCCGAGAAACGCCACGATCTCGGCGCGGTCG
Source organism: uncultured Eubacteriales bacterium (assembly GCA_934401725.1). Classification (GTDB taxonomy): domain Bacteria; phylum Bacillota; class Clostridia; order Oscillospirales; family CAG-272; genus UMGS1002. Next base: position 33,531 of record CAKRSS010000003.1, read on the forward strand.
AGCAGCAGCTGCGCGCCCTTCATTCCGGCACTGAGCGTTATCCTGTCGTGGGACAGCGCCGAGTCGTCAATGTAGGTTGGAAACGCCTTCTTCATGCCGATGGGCGACACCCCGCCGCGCACGTATCCGGTGATTCCCGGCAAATCCTTGACGTGCAAAAGCTCGAGCGACTTGTTGCCGCTCGCCGTGGCGGCCGCCTTTAAGTCAAGCTCGGCCGCACATGGAATGCAGAACACCACCACGCCGTGGCGGTCTCCGCGCGCCGCGAGAGTTTTGAAAACCATGTCCTGCGGCAGGCCTATCTGGGCGGCGACATGCACGCCTGAAAGGTCGTTTTCGTCCGGGACGTACTCGCAGACGGTGTACTGTATTTTTGCCGTATCGAGACGGCGCATAGCGTTTGTTTTATTCATGCTCAAGCAGCTCCCTTGCAGCCTCGCACTGCTTTTCGGTAATGTTGATTCCGCCGAGGATGCGCGCAATTTCGTGAACGCGCTCGTCCCCGCTTATCGCTCTGACCGACGTCTCGGCGCGCCCGCCGGACTCGCCCTTTGAGATGAGCAGGTGCCGGTCGGCCAACGACGCAATCTGCGCCGAGTGCGTCACGCACAGAACCTGCGCGCCACGCGACAGCTCGTGCAGCTTAACGCCGACCTTGCGCGAGGTCTTGCCCGAAATTCCGGCGTCGACCTCGTCGAATATCATTGTGTCGATTCCGTCGTTCTCGGACAGCACGCATTTGAGCGCCAGCATGACGCGCGACAGCTCGCCACCCGACGCCGTTTTGGCCAGCGGGACGGGGTCCTCGCCGGGATTGGCCGCGATCATGAACTCGACGGCGTCGCAGCCGTCGGCTCCCGGCTCGCAGGGGCTCACGTCGATGCCGAACCGCACGCCCGGCATGTCGAGGTAGGCGAGAATTTCGCACACGCGCCCCGCGGCCTCGACCGCGGCGGCACGACGCAGCTTTGTCAGCCGTGCGCCGAGCTCCCGGACACGTCCCGCAGCCTCCGCAATAAGCGTCTCAAGCTCGGCGGCGCGCGCATCGGAATTATCGAGCGCGTCAAGCCTTGCCGCCGCGTCATCGCGGAAGGCGCGTACGGTGGGAATGTCCGCCCCGTACTTGCGCTCGAGGCGGCCTATCAGATCAAGGCGGCTCTCGATTTTATCGAGCATGGCGGTTGGGTCGCCGTCGAAATCGTCGGTATAGCCGTGGGCGGTCGAGGCGACGTCCTCGACCTCGTAGCGGCAGTTTTCCAGCCGCACTGCAAGCTCTGCCGCTTCGGGAATGACGCCCGACAGCTGCTCAAGCGCGCTCTGCGCGCGCTGAAGCAGCACGGCGACCGAGCCTTTTTCGCTCGCGTAAAGCGCGCGATAGGCGAAATCGGCCTGTTTTTTTATCTTTTCGGCGCTCTGGAGCCGCAGGCGCGCGGCCGAAAGCTCCTCTTCCTCGCCCGCTTTGAGGCGCGCGCCGTCAATTTCCTTTATCTGATACTCAAGTATGTCGCGCAGGCGCATTTTTTCGGCCTCGTTGCGGCGCAGGTTACGCAACTCGTCGTCGAGGGCGCGCCAGTTGCCGTAGGCCTCGCGGTAGGCGGCAAGCTGCGATGCGGTGCCCGCGTAGGCGTCGAGCAGGCGTATGTGGTACGACCGCTGAAGCAGGCGCTGGTTGTCGTGCTGGCCGTGTATTGTTATCAGCGTTCTGCCGACCTCGCGCAGCATCGCCGCCGTGACGGTCTGCCCGTTTATGCGCGCGCTCGACCGTCCGTCGGCCGACACGCTGCGGCAAAGCAGGACGCCGTCCTCGTGCTCTATTCCGTAATCGTCGAGCAGTGCGCAGGTTGACGCGCCGGGACGGTCGAAAAGCGCCGTTACCGTCGCGCGATCCTCACCGGCGCGTATCAGCTCGCGCGGCGCGCGGCTGCCGAGCAGCAGGCCGATGCTGTCGATAATAATCGACTTGCCCGCGCCCGTCTCGCCCGTCAGCACGCAGAAGCCGTCCGAAAACTCGATGTCCGCCTGCTTTATCACCGCGACGTTGACAATCTGAAGTGACCTTAGCATATTGCCCTCAAACTATCAGCATCTGCTTGCGGAAACCGTCGCAGAACGACCGCGCCAGCTCCTCGCTGCGCGCGACAACGATGATGGTATCGTCGCCGCCGACGCAGCCGAGGATGTCCTGCTTCTGCGCCGAGTCGATGCCGGAGGCCACCGCCTGAGCCATGCCGGGGTAGGTATTTATTACAATAATGTTGTTTACGTGGTCTATACGGGTGATGGCGTTTATCAGCGTTTCGTTGAGCCGTGTCACGCCGCCGTCATCGCCGCCGCTGCCGCGCGGAATGACGTAACGGTAAACGCCCTCCGCCGTCTGAACCTTGGTCAGCTTAAGCTGTCTTATGTCGCGCGAGACCGTCGCCTGAGTAACACTGTAGCCGAGCTCACGCAGACGGTTTATCAGCTCGTCCTGCGTCTGTATAGCCTCCTCGGACACCAGCTTGAGAATTTCCTCTTGTCTTGTTGCCTTCATTTATGCTTTACCCAGCCTTTCTTTTTTCAGCGACCGTTGGTCATTTTCTGGCGTAATGTATCGTAGAACCCGCGCTCCTTGAGCGTGATGAGGCGGGTGGTCTTGTCTGACTTTGTGATGCTGACCGTCTCGCCGCGGTAAAGCTCGTAGTTCGTACGGCCGTCGATGGTCAGGAAGAGATTTTTTTCGCGGTCGCATATGTTGCGCACGGTAAGCTCGAGCGAGTCGGGGAAGACCATCGGGCGCGCCGCAAGCGAGTGCGGACATATGGGCGTCACGCAGAAGCACTCGAGGTGCGGATGCGTTATCGCGCCGCCCGCCGCCATGGAATAGGCGGTAGAGCCGGTCGGCGTGGCGATTATGAGGCCGTCTGCCCGGTAGGTCGTGACCGACTCACCGCCGCAGAGCAGCTCGAGATCGACTATCCGCGCGACCGAGCCGTTCGATATGACGGCGTCGTTGAGTGCGAACGACGACAGCTTGCGCCCGCCCTTGGCGTCGTTCATAGTGACGCAGAGCATGGAGCGCTCGTCGATTTTGTATTTGCCCTCGAAAAGCCGGGGCAGCAGCTTGAGCTCGTCCATCTCGAGCTCCGCCATGAAGCCGAGACGTCCGAGGTTGATACCGAGTATCGGCGTGCGGTTGAGCGCGGCGCGGCGCGAGGCCTCGAGAATGCTGCCGTCGCCGCCGAGGACGACCAGAATGTCAGCCGTCTCGTACAGCTCGTCCGGCGGCAGAAAATGAAATTCCCTGCGCATGCGGCGCAGGCGGTTTATCCGCTCGCGCGCAGACAGACATATCAGCACGTCGCATCCGAACCGTATAAATTTATCCGCAACGGTCAGCGCGGCCAGCGCTTTTTCCGTTATATTGTAATTGGTGATAACGGCCACCCGCTTTATCTGTTCCATGCCGCCTCCTTGCGGTGTTGCGTGTTTGAGTGTTTAAGGCATCGCCGCGCAATTGCACCATCGGTACTACGCGGTGAAGTCTTGAAAGTTGTGGCGAGCCTCAGCGCTCCCCGGCCTCGCGGACGAGCCGCGCGACCTCCTCTGCGGACGGATATTCGCCCGCGACTCCCTTTCGGGCCACAAGCAGGTACTCGCGGTTGCCGTCGCCGCCGCATATGGGCGACGGTATGAGCGCGACAAAACCCAGCCCCGCCCCCGCGGCGCAGGACGTGACGCGAAGTATCGCCTCCGCGCGCCTCTGCGCGTCGCGGACGATGCCGCCCTTGCCGAGCCCCGAGCGCCCGACCTCGAACTGCGGCTTGATGAGGCTGACTATCGCCCCGCCGTCGCGAAGCAGCAGCGGTATGCCGGGCAGAATGTAGGTCTGCGATATGAACGAGACGTCCATGACGGCCATATCGAGGTCGCACGGTATGTCTCCACGCCCGCCGTCGCATAGCTGGCGGGCATTGAACGCCTCTATGTTGACGACGCGCGCGTCGGATGCCAGCGAGGGCGCAAGCTGTCCGTGCCCCGAGTCGAGCGCGAAAACCTGCGCGGCTCCATGCTGAAGAAGGCAGTCGGTAAAGCCGCCGCTCGAGGCTCCGATGTCGACACATCGGGCCCCCGTGACGTCGAGCCCGGCTGCGGCGAGCGCCGCCTCGAGCTTGAGTCCGCCGCGGCTGACGTAGCGGTTTTCGTCGCCCCTTGATATGACGACCTCGTGCGCCGCCCCTTCGTCGACCGGCTGCGACGGCTTGACAACTTTTTGTCCGTCAAGCATCACAAGGCCGGCAGAAATGAGCGTCCGGGCCGCCTCTCTGCTGCGTGTGTGACCATGTGTAACGAGATAAATGTCTGCCCGCACGTTCAATATTCGCGGTCGAGCAGGTAGTAAGCCAGCCCGCACAGACGCTCGCTTCCGTGGTATTTGTGTATCGACGCCACCGCGCGCTCGGTCAGCTCGCCGGCGTAGTGCCGCGCGGCCTCGGGCGTGAAGTAGGTCATGAAGGTGGTCTTGTTGTGCGCCGCGTCGTTGCCGCAGTCCTTGCCGAGCAGTGCGACGTCGCCCGTGACGTCGAGAATATCATCGATTATCTGGAAAACGAGACCGATTTTCTCGGCGTAGTCGGTCGCCGCGAGCGACTTCATGTCGCCCTTGGGCAGTCCCGCCGCCATGCAGCCGAGCAGAGCCGACACCTTTATCATGCAGCCGGTCTTGAGCCGGTGCAGACGGAGCAGCGTTTCAAAATCGAGCTCACGCGTCTCGCCGACAAGGTCGAGCACCTGCCCGCCTATCATGCCGAGACTTCCCGCCGCCTTTGCCAACGCGACAACAGCCGACGCGGCGCACAAGTCGGTTACGTACTTGTTCTGCGCGGTTATCTCGAAGGCGTAGGTCAGAAGGCCGTCACCCGCGAGCAGCGCGTTTGCCTCGCCGAACTGCTTGTGGCAGGTGGGACGGCCACGGCGCAGATCGTCGTCGTCCATGCAGGGCAGGTCATCGTGAATGAGCGAATATGTGTGCACCATTTCGACCGCCGCCGCGAACGGAAGTGCGGCGCGCACGTCTCCGCCGAACAGGCGGCAGAACTCCAGCACCAGTGCCGGGCGGATACGCTTTCCGCCTGCGAAAACGCTGTATCGCTCGGCGTCAAACAGTATCTGAAGGTAGACGTCGTTGGCCGCGAGGTAGCCGTGAAGCGCCTCCTCGGTCAGTCTGGCGTCCTCGTTAAGCATGGCCGCCACATCGGCTTTTGAATACTTCATTTCAGTTGTCATGGCTCGGGTCTCCTTGTTTTTATTTATCCGGTGTGCCGTCGGGAGCGACGCCCGACGAGCCGTCCGTCATTTCCGGCATGGGAACCTCCTCGACGCCGCCGTCGGTGCCGGTGCGAAGCAGGCGTATGCGCGCCTCGGTCTGCTCGAGCATTGCGTTGCAGACGCGGACAAAAGCAATCCCCTCCTCGTACAGCCGGGTCGACTCCTCAAGCGGCGCGCTGCCCGTTTCAAGTAGCTTTACTATTTCCTCCAGCCGCTCAAGCGACTGCTCAAAACTCATTTTTTTCATGTTTTTCTACCGATTTTTCTGTATTTGTGATGTCAGCGGCGGCTGTGCCGTCAGCGAGACGCAGGACAACGCTGTCCCCCGCCCTGAGCTCATCCACCGACCGAACCGCGCGCTCTCCCGCAAACACGGCCGCATATCCGCGGCTGAGTATGCTGAACGGGTCGAGTGCGCCGAGGTGTCGCGCGGTCGCCGCGAGGCGGAAGCGCGCGCTCTCGAGCGCGCGGTCGGCACTGCCGTCAAGCCGTCCGGAGAGCGACAGCAGCGCCATTCTGCGGTCGTCCGTCAGACGTGCGGGGTCGCTCAGTATGCGCGAGGCGGCGAGCGCCGCCACACGGTCACGCCGCAGCCTCAGCGCGCGGTCGACGGCCCCGTCAAGCCGCAGTCCGAGCTGGACCACGTGTCGGGAAAGCTCGGCGCTGTCGGGAACCGCCAGCTCGGCCGCCGCAGACGGCGTCGGCGCGCGCAGGTCGGCGGCGAAATCGCAGAGCGAGAAGTCCGTCTCGTGCCCCACGGCCGAGATGACGGGCACGCCCGACGCAGCGACCTTGCGCGCCAGTGTTTCGTTGTTGAAGGCCCAAAGGTCCTCGAGCGAGCCGCCGCCGCGGCCTATGATTATGGTGTCGACCGGACGGATACTGTTGAAAAAGTCGATGCCCGCGCACAGCTGCGGCGGGGCGGAAGGCCCCTGCACCTGCGCCGGGTAGACGTACACCGTCGCCGCGGGATAGCGGCGGGTGATGATGTTTATCATGTCGCGCACCGCCGCGCCGGTCGGCGAGGTGACGATGCCTATCGTCTCAGGGAAGCGCGCGATGGGACGCTTGCGCGACTCGTCGAACAGCCCCTCGGCGGCGAGCTTGTTTTTTAGCTGCTCGTAGGCGTAATAAAGCGCGCCGATGCCGTCCGGCTGCATACTTTCGGCGTATATCTGGTAGACGCCGTCGCGCGGAAAGACAGATATTCGCCCGCCGACGATGACCTTCATGCCGTCACGCGGAGCGAACCCCACCCGACAGGCCGCCGAACGGAACATGACCGCCTTGAGCGACGAGGTCTCGTCCTTGAGTGTGAAGTAGAAATGCCCCGTAGAATGGTGCTTGAAGTTGGATATTTCGCCGCGCACCATCAGCCCCGACAGCACGGGCGCGTTGTCAACCAGCATTTTGACATACTCATTGACCTGGCTGACACTGAACATCATGCGCTCAGCCACGTTCCACCTCCGCCATCCACGCCCGGCGGCACAAAAGCGAGACGCCGGCGGCGTTGTCAGCCGAGAAGGCGGGCTCGGAATAATATATGCCCTCCTCGCTGCCTATTATATTTTTAATGATCGAATTGCTCATAACTCCGCCCGCGAACAGCACCGGCTCGCCGGGGTAGGCGGCGCGGACGTTGCGGCAGAGCGCGCGCAGCGTCTGCCCGACGAAATTCAGGACAAATGCCGCCGTGCGCGGCAGGTCGTCCTCGCCGCCGTACATCGAAGCGGCCAGATTTTCAAGTCCCGAGAGGTTGCACTCGAGTCCATCGACGCATATGCGCGGACGCGGCAGCTTGCCGGTGTAGGTGAGCGCCGCCTGCTCGAGCGCCGGACCGCAGGGGAACTTCAGTCCCATGGCCACGCCCGCGCGGTCAATCGCCTGACCGGCGTTGAGGTCGCGCGTACCGCCGAGTATCGTGACGTCAAATGCATTGCCGCGCGGCACGACGCGGACTATCTCCGTCGTCCCGCCCGACACGTGAAATGCACAAAAGGGGGCGGAAAGCAGCACGTCGAGCCCGCCGGACGAATACCCGGCGGCCATTATGTGCCCGTCCTGATGCGAGAATCGGTAGAGCGGCGCTCCTGCTCCCACCGCGAGCGCCGAAGCCGCCGCCACCCCCGACAGAAAGCAGGGCATGTACGATCCCTCGGCGTTACGCGGGGTGGCCGACACGCCGACCGCCGTCGCGCGGTGTCCGTCAAGTGCGGCGCGCACCTGCGCGAGCACCTCCGGCAGATTTTTTATGTGAGAGAAGACTGCGTCACTCTGACGCAGCCCGCGGCCGCCCTCGGCGACCGGAAGCGGCAGCTTGATATTGGCCAGCACCCTTCCCTCTCCGTCGCAGACCGCGCCGGAGGTGGTGTAGTTACTGGTGTCTATGCCGACAAAACGCGCCTCATTCATTGGGCACGGCGTCCCCGGACTCGACTGCGTCCTTGACGGCGTTGAGCACGCCGTTGACAAACGGCCGTGCACGCTGCTCGTCGTACTTTTTGACCAGCTCCACCGCCTCGTTTATCGAGACGTTGTGCGGGATGCCGTCGCCGTACAGCATCTCCCAGGTGCCGAGCCGCAGCGCCGCGCGGGATATGCCCGAGATGCGGTAGGCCTTCCAGCCGCGCGAATATTTTTCGATAATGGCGTCGAGCTCATTTACGTGCTCCATCACGCCGAAATACGCCGCCCGGACGTACTTGTCCTCACCGACATCCCGGTTGTCGCAGGAGACATCGTAAATGCTCTCGGGTGTGTCCTGCGGGTGGAAATCAGTTTCAAACAGCAGTCCGAAAACCGCCTCTCTTGCTTCTCGTCTTGTCATAGGTTTTCCTTTCGCAAAGTCTTGCCGACAATAATACTCCATGATATTCTATTATACAATCGCCGGGGTGCAAAGTCAAGTACAATAATGAATATTTTCGCTGTATACATGAATATTTTTATATTTCGCTTGCGAGAGCGCGCGCACTTTTTTCATTCCGGATAATAATTTACCGCTGATACAAACCACTTTTTCTTCAATACTAAATGTAGGATATGCTTATTATAAAAAACGAAAGGCAACAATAATGAAAAAGCTGTTCTGCACTCTGTGTCTCACGCTCATACTGCTTCCCTGCCTCGTCACGCCTGCCGTCGCCGAGGAGCAAGGATACATCAAATGGGTCGACTTCACCCCGACCTACGACGCCCTCTCCGACGCGCTCGAGGCCGACATCGCCGCACACAACGCCGGGAAAAGCATCTCATGGGTCGACATTCTCGCCTACCACGCCGCGCGGTGCGGCGGGGACTTTTCCTCCTACTCGTCGTCCGACACAGCCTCGCTCTTCGAGTCGCTTTCCGACGGCTCGGACATAGCCTCGCACGTGCGCAACACACGGCTGTTCGGCTATTATCAGCGCGCTTACGGTGCGGTGCTGGGCGGGCTTGTCGGCGAATTCACACGGGTAAGCGTCGCCGAGGACGGCAGCGAGGTGCGCGAGCAGGTCTACGGGCTCCGCGGCTACTCCCCCATAGCAAAAGGCTACTATTACGCCGATTTTGACGACTTCGGAGCCTCGCGCAATTACGGCTACCGTCGCCGCCACCTCGGTCACGACCTCATGGGCAGCATCGGGACGCCGGTCGTGGCGGTGGAGAGCGGCTATGCCGAGGCCGTCGGCTGGAACCAGTACGGCGGCTGGCGCATCGGCATACGCTCCTTCGACGGCCGGCGATACTACTATTATGCCCACCTGCGCCGCGACCACCCCTATCTCGACATGTACCCCGGCAAAATCGTCAACGCCGGCGAGGTCATCGGCTACCTCGGCATGACGGGCTACAGCACCAAGGAGAACGTCAACAACATCGACACGCCCCACCTGCACTACGGCCTGCAAATCATATTCCACCCATCCCAGAAGGACGGAACCAACCAGATCTGGGTCGACATGTACGCGCTGACGCGCCTGCTTTACCGCAACCGCGCCGCCGTGCTGCGACGTGACGGCGAGCTCTACTCGCGCTCCTACGCCGAGTACCCCGAGACGCCTGACTAAAGCAAAAAACACCGTCGAAAAATTGTAAATCATTGCAATTTCGTCTTGCAAAAATTGCCGGGATGTGATAATATATAAGATACAGCCGTGATGGCTGATGTAATTTAAGGATGATTCCAAAATGAAGGTTTTCTGGGATAAAATTTTGCGCCCCGCCTGCGTCTACTTCACGTTGATCATACTGCTGTACGCCGCCGGGGTTTATGCAATATACGGTAAGAGCTCGAACGGAGGGGCGCTGTCGTCGCTGCGCGTGCTGCTCGTGCTGGTTTTCGCGCTGATACTTTCGACGGCGAACTCGCTGTTCCGCATTCAGAAGCTCAACGCCGCGCTGCGGCTGCTGGCGCACGCCGCCGTCAGCGGAGTTGGCTTCTGGCTGTGTCTGGTGCGGCCGCTTGATCTTGAGGGCTCGGGCGAGCTGATGGGACTTCTGATTTACTTCGTCGTATACGCCGCGGTCGCGCTGGTAGTCATTCTGCATCGCAGTCAGACCGCCAAAAAGAACAACCGCGAGTCCGAGTACACGTCGGTCTACAAAAAGTGAGGGCAGAACACATGCACAAAAGATACAATAACCTCCCCCGCCAGAACGGCGGACGGGTCTCACGGGCACTGTGGTGCGCGATTGCCGTAATTATCCTGCTGGTTGTCGTGTGCATGGTCGAGATAGTCGTGCTGGCCTCGGTGCGCGCCGACTCGCCGGACGTCAAAAAGCCGAACGACACAAGCTCGGGCGACACACAGGGCGGCTCGCCGGACACAACGCCGTTCACGTCCGACACGCCGACAAATTCAACAGCTGACACACCGGTCGCTGTCACTCCGTCCACGGCAAGGCTCGCCGAGACTGCCGACCTCGGTCAGGAGTACGTCGACAAGTTGATCTTCGTAGGCGACAGCACGACATACGGCCTCAAGGCCTACGGTGTGCTGTCCGGCGGCAAGAACACCACGCAGGTGTGGACGCCTGCAAGCGGCACCTATTCGCTCAACGCCCTTGTGGCAACCTACAAAATAGTCTACCCGCCCACGGGCGAGGAGCTGACGGTCGCCGAGGCAGCGTCAAAGGCAAAGCCCGAATACATGGTCATAACGCTAGGTGTCAACTACGGCGTTCCCTACTGCGGCGAGGGTGAGTTCAAGAAATACTACCGCCTGTTGCTTGACGCAGTCAAGGCGGCCTCTCCCGAGACAAAGATAATTTTGCAGTCCATCTACCCCGTCGCGACCAACAGCGAGTACCGCGACATAACCAACCCGCGCATAGACGTGGCCAACGGCTGGGTCGAGAGTCTGGCCGAGGAGTACGGATTCAGGTATCTCGACACCAACTCCTCGCTCAAGGGCGACGACGGCTACCTGATACACAGCTACCAGAACGGCGACGGTCTCCACATGAACACCTCGGGACTCAACGCCATACTCAAATACATCCGCACGCACGGATACCCAAATAATTAAGGAGACAAAACATGAAAAAACATATTGTAAAGCTCATCTGCCTTCTCGTTCTCGCCGCCATGACGCTGACCTGCTTCGCCTCCTGCAACAGCGGCGCGACATACCGCGACGACATCAAGGTTTCGGACATATCCACCGCGCTGAAAAACAAGTTCCCCGTCGCCGACGGCTACTACGCCGCCGACAGCGACTACCTCGGCTTCTACTTTGAGGGTGCGGCCGACAAGGTGGAGGACTACGTCATTGAGTTCTCCGCGACGAGCACGAACATAAATCAGTTCGGCATTTTCCACGTCAAGGAAGGCAGCGCCGACGCCGTCAAGGCGCTGTGCGACAGCTACATTCAGACCATGCGCGACCGCTGGGTCGCCCAGGCGAGCTACATCGCCTCCGAGCACCCCAAGATGGAGAACGCCGAGGCGCGGGTATTCGGGAATTACGTTGTCTACGTCATGCTGACAGCTGAGGACAAACTGGCGGCGTTTGCGGCGGTTGAAGAGATGCTGAAGGGGTAAGTTATTTAAGGCATCACCGCGCAATGTCCGAGTGGCACACTTGCTTGCATTTTTTCGTCATATTTCACAAAAATTCTTGTCTGTAGCGCCACTACAGCCTGCGAATTTTTGTTTCATCTGACGAAAAATCTGACTGCGCAATTGCACCATCGGAATTACGCGGTGAAGCCTTAATTTAAATTTTGCGGTTCTCGCAGGTGACGACCTGCGGGGGCCGTTTTTTTGCAGGATGGGGCCTGCACCCGGAGGAGCGCGCCGGGGTGTTCGGCAAAAACGTTTTTTGAAAAAGGAGTTCTTTAGCCCCCAAGGGCTGCCGCCGTGGAGGCCACCGACGGTGGAGAAGTGTACTTTTCTGCTCGCGGCAGAAAAGTACAGTTCTTAACGTCCCGCCGACGTTATGGCGTGCCTTCCCAAGGCCAAAGAACTATTTTTATAAAAAAAGCGGCTCCCGCAGGCCACCCCTGCGAGAACCGCAAACTTAAAATTCAATTTAACCGCATACGCGCGTATGCAATAGCCCACACAGCTACACCAACAAATCAACCAAGTATCTTAACCTTTCCGATAATCGGCAAGCCGACCGTCTCGCCGCCGACGGCATGGACGATGCCGATGACCATAAATACCACCGTCACAAGATAGAGCGGCAGGCAGATCGCAAGGCTGAATATCCAGCCGATGGGCGGAAGCACCCACAGTATCGTGCTGAAAATCGCAATCACAACCTCGCAGAGGAACAGCGTCAGTCCCTGATTGACGTGGTAGCGGACGTATTCTGAATCAGCTCCGGCAAACAGCGGCACCAAAAACAGCAGTCCAAGGTAGGAAAAGATGGCCATCAGTCGCTCTTCAATCGCAACCCCTGCCCCGCTGACGTTGCTCTGCGCACCGTCAGTACCGAGCGCCGCACCACAGCGCGGACACACCTTCAGCGCGTCATCACAGTCAGCGCCGCACTTCATACATCTGGACATTCGCATTACCTCCAAAACGTAAAAATGGTTGAATAAACACCTAACGGAGCCTCGCGGCTCCGTTAGGTTGGCATAACCGCGGTCAACAGCTACGCCGAGGTGCGCGATAAGCTATGTGGAACTTATCACGGTAATATTTTAACATGACCTGACGCGCTTGTCAATCCCGATTTTGAATTTTATTTCATTTGTTTTAGACTTTTTTCGGATCTGCTTTTTTATTCGGCAGAGCCCGAGACTTCGCAAGCCTCGCCGACCTCGCTCGTCTCGTCTGTCTCGGTCTCGCGCTCGGCTGCGTAGCCTTCCGCAGTGCCGCCGCTGCCGCCGTTTTTATGCCTGAGGTGCCGCAAAAACAGCGTCCAGCACAGCAGGTGCGCAATCGCTGTCATCGTCCATGAGAGGGGGTAGGAAAGGTACAGCACCGTCGTGGTCGGGAAGGCGGCGAAAACAGTGTATATCCACAGTATGCGGGAAGCGCAGGAGCCGACCAGCGACACGACCATAGGCGTTATCGAGCTGCCCATTCCACGCATCGCGCCGCAGCCGACCTCCATGAGTCCGCACAGCAGATACGGCCCGCCGACGATGATAAGCCGCTTCATTCCGGACTCGATTGCGAGCTCGTTTCCCGGCGCGTAAAGCCACAGCAGTTCGCGTCCGAAAAGTATGGTTCCGGCGCCCATGATAAAGCCGATGACAGTCACAAGCCCGTAGCACACGCCGACGATACGCGGCACTCTGTCGTACTTCTTAGCGCCGATGTTCTGACCGACAAAGGTCAGCGTCGCGTGGTAAACCGCGTTCATCGCGGTGTATATGAAGCTGTCAATGTTTGCGGCGGCCGTGTTGCCCGCCACAACGTAACGCTCAAAGCTGTTGACCGACGACTGAATAAGCACGTTCGACAGTGAGAATACGCAGCCCTGAAGTCCCGCAGGGATGCCGAAGCGCAGTATCTGAAGCAGTTTGTCGCCGTATATGTGCATCTTGCGGAGGCTGAGGTGCATACAGGTGTCTGTTCTCATCATGAATATGAGAATAAGTATCATGGAAAGCCATGTAGAGACTGCCGTCGCGATGCCGACGCCCAGCGCGCCCATGCCGAAGCCGAGCACGGTCAGAAGGTTGAGCGCGACGTTAACTAGTCCCGAGACCGAGAGGAATATCAGCGGGTGCGCCGTGTCGCCGGTCGAGCGAAGCATTGTAGCGCAGTAGTTATACACCATGCTCGCTGGCATACCGACCATGTAAGCGCGCATGTAGGGCGCGGCCTCGGCAAGCACGCTCTCCTCGACACCCGTCCAGGTCAGCAGTGTCTCGGCGGCGAAAAATCCGAAGATCGAAACAATCACGCCGAGTATTGTCGCGGCGGGAACTGCCGTGTGCACCGTCTTGGACACCTCGTCGTAGCGACGCGCGCCGTAATTCTGCGCGACGCAGACGCCCGCGCCGACCGACAGACCCATAAACAACTGCACAATGAGGTTTATCAGCGCTCCGCAGGAGCCGACGGCCGCGAGCGCGGCCTCGCCGTCCGATGCCCAGCGCCCCGCCACAATGGTGTCGGCAGCGTTGTAAAGCAGCTGAAGTATTCCGGTCAGAATGAGCGGTACAGAATACGTGATTATTTTACCGAGAACTGGGCCCTCGGTAATGTCTCCCTTGATTCTTTTTGTTTTTGTCATTTCAAATTCACTACATCCTAATTATATTACGGAAATACGTTGATTATAGCATATTCACATCAGACTGTCAATCATCCTGCCGAATAAACCTTGTTTTACACAAAAATACGATGCTCGGTTGTACCTTTTTGTACACTTGCGATACGGCAAAATTTTTCCACCAAACTGCGGGATATTTAAGGTTTCTCTTAGGTTTGGTTGCTATAATACAGACACAGAAGCGAAAGGAGCTACCCACCATGAGCAACTTCAAGCAAAAATTCGAGCGGCTCGAGCAGAAATACCTGCTGACCGCTATGCAGCTGGCGTCACTCAGACTAACTGTTGACCAGCACTTCGTCCCGGATGCCTACGGCGAGAGCCGCATATGCAACATATACTACGACACCCCCGACTTCCGGCTCATAAGGCAGTCCATCGACAAGCCGGAGTACAAGGAAAAGCTGCGGCTGCGCACCTACGGTATTCCCCGCCCCGACTCGACCGCCTTCGCCGAGATAAAAAAGAAGTACCGCGGCGTCGTCTACAAGCGGCGCATAAGCATGAGCTACGCCGAAGCGCTCGCCTACCTCGGCGGCGCGGCGCCGGCTCCCGAGCCGTCGCAGATCTCGAATGAAATCGACTGGATGTTCCGGGTCTACCCCGGTCTGCGTCCCGCGATGCTGATAGCCTACGACCGCACCGCCCTCTTCTCTCGCGACGACCCCGAGCTGCGCGTCACCTTCGACAAAAACATCACCTGGCGCACCGACATGCTCGACCTCGCCACCGGAACCGACGGCAGCCGCCTGCTTCCCGACAGGCTGTGTCTGATGGAGCTCAAGCTGCCGGGCGCAATGCCGCTGTGGCTCTCACACCGGCTCGACGAGCTCGGCATTTACCCGGTCTCGTTTTCAAAGTACGGCGAGGCGTACACCGAGATGACCGGAGGTCATCGACGCCCGGCTGTTCTGACGGCGTAAGGCCGAAATACAATCACAAAATAAAAATCAGCAAAGGAAGGTATACTATAATGTTTGAATCTGTGATCAGCGGCGGCATAACGGCTGCCGGATTTGCGATATGCACCGCGGCGTCGGTAATTCTCGGGCTGGGACTGGCGCTGGTCTATATGTTCCGAAATAAGCGCTACTCCTCCGGCTTCGTCGTCACGCTGGCGATGCTGCCGGTGATGGTGCAGGTGGTGATCGCCATGGTCAACGGCAACATCGGCGTCGGCGTTGCGGTGGCAGGGGCGTTCAGCCTCGTACGCTTCCGCTCGGCGGCGGGCAGTGCGCGGGAGATAGGCGCGGTGTTCGCCTGCATGGCCATCGGACTTGCGACCGGCATGGGATACGTCGGCGTGGCGGCAATATTCACCGTCATCGTCGTGCTGCTGCTCATGCTCTACACCGCCGTCCGCTTCGGCGAGACGCGCGCCGACGAGAAAACGCTCAAGCTCACCATTCCCGAAAGCCTCAACTACACCGGCGTCTTTGACGACCTTTTCGGGAAGTACACCAGCGCGCACCGTCTCGAGAAGGTGCGCACAACCGGCATGGGCAGCCTCTATCAGCTGACCTACCGCATAACCCTGCGCACTCCGACAGCGGAAAAGGAGTTCATCGACCAGCTCCGCTGCCGCAACGGCAACCTTGAAATAAGCCTCGGACGGCTCGATAACGACCGTGAGGAGCTTTGACATTCCTGCTTTTTAGGAGGTAAATATCATGAAAAACCTTGACAAACTGAAATACTCGATTTCCGCAATCATATGCGCCGCCATGATGAGCGCGACGCTCGCGGGCTGCGACTCTACGCTCTCCGGCGGCCAGAACGACTCGGACGGCCCGAACGGCGGCTCCGTCATTACCGACGCGAACGGCAACCGGCTTGACATCTCGCCCGTCACGCTGCCCGAGACGCCGAGCGTCACCGACGCGGTCGCGGGCGAGACCGTCACCGCCGACACCGACGGCTCGATAACGCTTGCCGACAGCGGCATCACCGTCACGGGCACGGGACTCACGGCCGACGGCGCCACAGTTACAATAAGCGCAGCGGGCACCTACACCGTCAGCGGCAAGCTGAGCAACGGCCAGATCATCGTCAACACCGAGGACACCGAAAAGGTCAAGCTGATATTCAACGGCGTCGACATTCACTGCGATAACAGCGCGGCCGTCTACGTTGTGAACGCGTCCAAAAAGGTGATAATCTACACGCAGAAGGGCTCTGTCAACCTCGTCAGCGACGGCGAGACGCGCGCCGACGGCGACGACGTCCCGACCGCCGCGATATACAGCCACGACGACTTAAAGCTCGACGGCGAGGGCGAGCTTTACGTCACGGGCAGCTACGGCAAGGGCATTATGAGCAAGGACGACATCGAAATCTGCGGCGGAACAATCTACGTCACCGCAGTCGACGACGGCATACGCGGCAAGGATTCAGTTGAAATGACGGGCGGCTACGTCGTCATCGACGCCGGGGCCGATGGGCTGCGCTCGAGCAACGACAGCGAAGCGGCCAAGGGATACATCACCGTCTCGGACGGCGAGCTGTATATCAAGGCCGCGCAGGACGGCATCCAGGCCGAGACGACGCTGACCGTCAGCGGCGGCAAAATAAGCGTTGTGAGCGGCGGCGGTTCGGCCAACGCCTCGACGGATAAGGGCGGCGGCCCCGGCGGAGATTTTCCGGGCGGCGGCAGCTTCCCAGGAGGCAACTTCCCCGGCGGAGACGGGAACTTCCCCGGTGGTGACGGCAACGGTGGCGGACGACCCGGCGGTAACGGGGGGAACGGCGGTAACGGCGGCGGACGACCCGGTAACAACGGCTCGAACATGTCCTCCGAAGGCAGCGTCGCGGATATTTCGGATCTTGTAGCCATAGGTTTTGCGACCGCAGGCTCCGGCACGTCGACGTCGGCATTGGCTTCGACGTCAACGTCAGCATCGACCACGGACGATGCCAGCACCAAGGGGCTCAAGGCCGGTGTGGCCGTCATCATAAGCGACGGCGAGATCACCGTTGACTCGGCCGACGACGCCGTCCACTCGAACGACTCGGCCACCATAAGCGGCGGCATGCTCACCCTCTCAACCGGCGGCGACGGCATCCACGCCGACGCCACGCTGACCGTCAGCGGCGGCAGCATCACCGTCACGGGGAGCTACGAGGGCCTCGAGGCGCTGACGCTCAACATCGAGGGCGGCGTCATAAACGTCACGGCATCGGACGACGGGCTGAACGCCGCAGGCGGCACGACGTCCTCCGGCCGGGGGCGTCCCGGCGGCGGTAACGCCTCCGACTCGAGCGGGCTGATAAACATCACCGGCGGCACCGTCACGGTAAACGCAGGCGGCGACGGCATCGACTCCAACGGCAACATCCGCATGAGCGGCGGCACGGTCATAGTCTACGGCCCGACCGACAACGGCAACGGCGCGCTCGACTTCGACGGCAGCTTCACCATGAGCGGCGGAACGCTGCTTGCCGTCGGCAGCTCGGGCATGGCGCAAAAGCCGACCGGCAGCGGCAACGTCCGCGTGCTGTCAGCCAACGTTTCGATAAACGCGGGCAGCACCGTCAGCATCACGGACGAGTCCGGGAACGTCGTGACAAGCTTCACCGCGCCCAAGCGCATAGCGTCGGTCATATATGCGGCCGCGGGGCTTGACGGCAGCTACAACATCGTCGTCAACGGCTCGCAGGCGGCAACCGTCAAGGCAAGCTGACTCCGGAGCATAATACGGGGCACTTCCACACTGTGGAAGCGCCCTTTTTGCGTCTATTTCGCAACAGTCTATTGCTATTTCGCGGGGCATGTGCTATAATAATATATGAAGTATTGTACAAATAACACAAAGGAGTCATAAAGATGTCGGCCACCATAACATTGCGCGGATATACGGTATACGAGTTCTCGTTCGCCAACAAGCTGCCGAACGGAGCGCAGATTAAGCTCGGAAATCAGTACAACTACAACGTAAAATACGCGCAGAACAACACCTGCATAGGTGAGATGAATATAAACGTCTACGATCAGGATAAAAAGGACGCGTTTTTCGTCAAGCTGTCGCTGCGCGGGGTGTTTACCTTCGACCCCGGCGCCGAAAAGGAGCGCATACACGTCGACAGCTACAAAACGCTGTTCCCCTACGCCCGCGCCATCATCACAACACTGACTGCGAACTTCGGCATCCCGCCCATCATGATACCAGAGGCGGACATTGAGTCGCAGAGCATATACCGTTTTGACCTCGGCGGCAAGCCGAAGAATGAGTAAGGAGGATATCATGAACAAAAAATTACTTATCCGCATACTCGCCGCGGGAATGCTCGCTACGACGCTGGTCTCATGCGCACGCAGCGAGGATGAGCCGAAGGACACCACCACGCCGCTCGCCGCCGAGTCGACGCTCGAGACCACGACCGGCACGCCCGAGACCGAAGCGCCGACAACGCTCGACATTGTCGCGAACGGCAAAACCGACTTCGTCATTCTGCGTCCGGACAAGGCCGGGGAGCTCGTCGTGAGCGCTGCGGTGAAAATGCGGCAGGCAATTTCGGCCAGGACGGGTGTCGACGTCGGCATCGTGACCGACTGGATACGTCGCGGCGAGACCGCCGACCAGACAAAGGCTGAAATAATCATCGGAACCTGTGCGCGCGACGTCACAAGCGGCCTTGCCGACGAGCTCGAGGATCGCAGCTTTGTCATCACGGTCGAGGGCAACAAGCTGGTAATCTGCGGCAAGACCGAAAAGCTGACGCTTCAGGGCGTTGAATATTTCATCGAGCACTACCTGACCGACGACTACGCAACCTCTTCCTCGCTTTCCCTTCCCCTCACGCTCAACGACACGCAAACCAACGTAAAGTTCGATATGACACAGCTTATAAACCCGACCGACTCCTACACCACCACGCAGACCAAGCTGTTCGACATTGCCAACGTCGACGGCTACAAAATCATGCAGGGCGGCTGCACGGACGGCAAATACCTCTACATGGCCATGGAAAATCAGTCCTTCGCCAGCGACAACCACCACAGCTACATATACAAATACGACCTCGCCACCATGAAGGAGGTCGCGCGCAGCGAGGCGCTCCAGCTTGACCACAGCAACGACATCTGCTACAACCCCGACACAGGGCTGCTCGTCGTCGTGCACAACGCGCCCAAACGCAACAAAATTTCCTTTGTCGACCCCGAGACGCTGACGGTCACGGACACCAAGATAATAGGCTTTGAGATTTTCTCGATTTCCTATTGCCAGGAGCGCCGGCAGTACGTCATAGGGCTCAGCCACGGGCAGAACTTCGCCATTCTTGACACCGAGTTCAAGCGCGTGAAGCTGTGCACGGTCAGCTCCACCGGCTACACCACGCAAGGCATGGAGTGCGACAACGATTTCATCTACTTCATTCAGTACAACAAAAACGTCGTCGTCATTTACGACTGGAACGGCAAGCGCGTCACCATTGTCGACGTGACGATCCCCAGCGGTGAACCCGAGAACATCTGCCTTGTCGACGACGTGTTCTACGTCGGTTGCAACAACGCAAAATGGACCGGCGGCGTCGTTTACGAGATGCGCATAGTCAAGGACTGACACGCGTCACAAATCAATAAATCCAATAGCAAAAAATAAATATTTTATCAAGAAAGGACACGTCGCGCATGAAAACCACAACACGCATTCTCACCTGTCTTGTTGCACTGCTTATGTTCGTCTCGCTCTTTGCGGCCTGCACGACCAATCCCGAGAACCCGTCCGACACGACGACGCCGGATCAGCAGAGCGGCAACAATCCATCCTCGCAGAATCCGGGGGGCGACACCTCCGAAAACACTCCCGGCACCAGCGCCGAGCCGACCGAGCAGGAGCTCAACGTCCCGACCATCGGCAACACCTACTCCGGCTACACCTACAACATACTCGCCACCACAAACAAGATGGGCGACTCCGACCTCTACTACACCTCCTTTGACAGCATATCCGGCTCGGCTGTCAGCGACGCGCTCTACAACCGCGCGCTGCTCATGAAGGACCGGTACGGCGTTGACGTTGTCGTCAACATTCCCAACTCTCCCAAGGACACGCTGACCAACACCATCGCCTCCGGCGACTATGTATGCGACATCGCCATGCTGTCCGGCCGCGACTCCTTCTCGGTCGCGCTCATGGGCTACCTCATCGACCTCAACTCACTCGACGAGCTCAATCTCTCGGCGAGCTACTGGGATCAGCGCATTCAGAAGGAATACGCCGTCGGCGAAAAGCTGTTCTTTCTCGAGGGCGACTACACCATTCTCGACGAGCTGCGCACCTACGTCTGCGTCTACAATGACAACCTCTACCGTAACCTCGGCTTCTATGATAAATACGGCTCGCCCTACGAGATGGTCTCGACCGGCAAGTGGACCATGGATCGCATGATTGAGATGACCGCAGGCATGTACGAGGATGTCAACAGCAACGGTATCCGCGACGAGGACGACAAATACGGCATGGTCGGCGAGCTGACCTGCGCCTACTACTTCTTCCTCGGCGCAGGCAAGCAGACCATTGTCAACACCAACGGTCAGCCCACGCTGGTCATCGACGACAGCTCCTCCTACTCCGCTATCTACGACGTAATTTCCAAGACCATGGGCATGGCCATCTCCGACGAGGTGCTTCTGCCTCAGCTGCTTCAGACCTCCGACGTCTGGGGCGCAGCCTCCAAGGTGTTTGAGGAAGACCGCGCACTCTTCCGATCCACCGCGCTCAGCGCCGTGACAAGGCTTGTCAACATGTCCAGCGACTACGGCATTCTGCCCATCCCAGCCTACGCCGAAAACCAGGACGGCTATTACTGCTGGGTCAGCGGCGTCAACCACTGCCCGCTCACCATTCCCACGACGGTAAAGGACTCTTCACGCACCGCCGCGCTGACCGAGGCGCTCTGCTACCACTCGCGCTACGGCTCCGACACTCTTTACGACGCGTTCTATGAGGTCATGAAGATTTCCAAGCTGTGCCGTCAGCCTGACGACGTCGCTATGCTTGACCTCGTGTTCAACTCCAAGACCTTCGACTTTGACTACACCGCCCAGATCACCGGTATTGAGCCCAGCCTCTACTCCATCGCAAAAACCCGCGACATGACCTCGCTCAACTCCGCCATCAACGGTCTCAAGCGCGCTGCCGGCGCAACGCTTACCCGCTTCTTAAAGCAGATAAACAAGTAATGTTTGTCGTTGATTCGCATTGCGACAGCATCCAGCGGGTCGACCGTGGGCTGCAAAAGCTGAAAAACCCCTACAACATGAGCCGAAAGCACCTTCAGTGCCAGTTCGTCGCCATGTTCTGCTGCTGGCCGCGCGAAACGCCCGAGGAAAGCCACGCGCGGATGCTGCGCTATGCGCGGCTCTATGAGGAACAGCTGCACAAGCAGGCCGACCTTATCGTCGGCTGCCGGACAGGGCGCGAGGTCGGGGCGGCACTGGCGTCGGGCAAAAATGCCGTCGTCATGACGCTTGAGGGCGGCACGGGACTGCTCGGCAGCACCGAGGTGCTCGAGCATATGTACTCGCTCGGCGCACGCGTCTGCGGGCTGACGTGGTCGGACAACGACCTCGGAGCCTCAGACCGCGCCGACCCCGACACGGGGCTGACACCGCTCGGCATTGAAATGGCCAAAAAGTGCCTCGAGCTCGGCATGCTCATCGACGTCTCGCACCTGTCCGACCGCGGGTTTTACCAGCTGTGCGAGCTGTCCGACGCGCCGCTCGTTGCGACGCACTCCAACTTTCGCGGAGCCTGCCGTCACAGCCGCAACCTCAGCGACGAAATGGCGCTTGAGCTGCGACGGCGTGGCGGCATGATCGGGGCCTTCAATCTCTGCCGCAGCTTTCTGCGCGAGGACGGCGACCCCGACACCGACGACATCCTCCGCATGACCGACTACGCCCTCTCGCTGCTCGGCGACGACTGCATCGGCTTCGGCTGCGACATCGACGGCACGTCCGACAAATATCCCCGCGGCATCACCATGGAGCACAGCATCCACGACGACATAATCGAGCTGCTCGAGCGCCGCTACCCCGTCTCGACTGTCGAGCGGATAGCAGGCGGCAACTGGCTCGATTTTATGAAGAAAAACTTAGTCTGACGCAAAAAATCCGACGTTTTAAGGCTTCACCGCGTAATTTCGAGGGCGCAATTGCGCAGTCAGATTTTTCGTCAGATGAAACAAAAATCCGCAGGCTGTAGCAGCGCTACAGCCAAGAATTTTTGTGAAATATGACGGAAAATGCCCGGCAAGTGTGCCGCTCGGGCATTACGCGGTGATGCCTTAAAGCCCGACGTTCCGAAAAAAGTCTGACACGTCAAAGGTCAGACGTCAAAAACTTCGCTATGATTACCGGAGGCAAAAAATATGAATCACCGCCACACCCTACGCGCGCCGCTGTCTGTCGCACTTGTGCTGCTGCTTGCACTGCTCATGTCGGTGCTGCTCGCGGCCTGCAACAACGGCACGTCCCCCGATACGCCCGACACACCACCTGACAGCTCAACTCCCTCCGACGTGGCAACGACGCGCATCGGTCCCTACGTCACTCTGTTCCGTGAAGGCTCGACCGACCACAAAATAATCTTTCCCTCGCGCACGTCTGACCCTGAATTCAACGGCTACATCGCCATGCAGAAGGCGTTTAAGGCCTGCGGCGTCACCATCGTGGGCGAGCGCGACAGCGTCGAGGAGTCGGAATACGAAATTCTTATCGGCGAGACCTCGCGCAAGGAAAGCCAAGAGGCCCTTCGCGGTCTGCGCGACGGAGACTACGTCGTGCGCTTCGTCGGCGAGAAGCTTGTCATCGTCGGCGGCTCGCCTGCCGCGACGTATGCGGCGGTCAGGCAGTTCGTCGAGGAGTACATTCCGGATGACACAAAGATACTCGAGATATCCGGCAACACGGAGATCTCGCACACCGAGGAGTACCCCGTCATGTCCATGACCATAAACGGCGTCGATATAAGCGAATTTTCCATCGTCACGCCCTACCCCGCCACGCGGCGCGACAAGTACGCCGTCGAGCTGCTGACCGACGCCATCGCGTCCCTGACCGGCTACACGCTCGACTCGTATGACGACCGCAAAGACGCCCGCGAGCACGAAATAATCCTCGGACAGACCACGCGCCAAAATATCACGCTCGGCGACGACGAGTACGCCGTCTTCTTCAGTGACGGTAATCTCAATATAACCGGAGGCTCGGGAGCGCTTATGAAGGCACTGGTCAATTTCATCGCGGAAAACCTGACCGCAGGCAAGACCGGCGAAATGGCGCTCGAGATCACGTCTGACCAGGCACCCAAGTCCGCCGCAGTCACCTATCCCCCCGACGCGACGCTTGACGGCCGCCAGCTGGTCGCGCTGTGCGACCAGAAGAACGCCTCGCTCGTCATGGTCGACCTCGGCGCTGCCGATCCGACCTCGAAGGACGCCATCGTCTGGACGTGGAAGCCCACCGTAGCGCTCGGCTACACCGTATCCAAGGCCTACGGCAACCGCATTGACGAGGCAATTCTGCGTTACAGCGATCTGTACGGAACCTACGTCGTATGTATCACGTCGTCGTCGGGCTACATGTGCGTGGCGGAGTATCCCTCGGGCAAGTGCCTGTGGGAGGCGACCGCGTCCGGCTACGGTCCGCACTCGATAGACTACCTGCCGAACGGCAATGTAGCCGTCGTTTGCAGCGGCAACTCCGACTATAACAAGGGCTGCGTCCGCATCTACACCGCGTCTGCCGGCAAAAGCTCAACCCGCAACGTCTCAAAGACCGTCTACGGCGCGCACGGCGTGCTGTGGGACGACGACTATCAGGTGCTGTGGGTGCTCGGCGACAACACGCTGTGCGCCTTCCGCATCGGCGGCACGGCAAAAGATCCCACGCTCACCGAGGTAACCTCGCTCTGCACCCACAGCGGCATCTCTGGCGGTCACAACCTCTCGGTCATGGCCTCCGACCCCGACATGCTGTGGATAACGGGAAGCAAGGTGTGGACACTTAAAAAGTCGTCCGGCACGCTGACAACCAGCGTCCCCGGGGAGTCGGTCATCACCACCTCATCCGTCAAATCGCACGACAGCTATGCGGACGGAACCATCATTCAGTCCGTCGCAACCAACGTCTACGCCGCGCACGACACCGACACGCTGCGCGTCTACCGCACCGCGGACGGCGGCAAGGCCTATGTCCGCACCGACTACGTCTTCCCAAACCGCGCCTTCTACAAGGCCCGCCGGGTTGCGGCACCGTACACTTAAACCGGCTGAACAATCCGGCAACTCAATAGCTCAATATCCAAAGGCTCCGCCTCGTGCGGAGCCTTTTTGGTCGTCGCCACGCGGGCGCACCGTCAAAATCGTGCGGCGGCGGCTTTTTTACTGACACAAATCCGTCAGGCGTCGGCGTAGCGGCGCTGGTATAATCGTTGCCGGGATAACAAAAGCGCACTTTCGTGAAAGGTAATCATATGAAGCTTTTAATCAACAATTACGCAATAACGCCTAACAAATTCATCGCCGGAACGCGCGGAAGCTACGGCATCGAGCCCATCGAGCTCGAGTTCAGCGAGGAGTGGGACGGTCTTTCGGTGACCGTCAGCTTTTATCCCGCGTCCGGAGATCCCGTCAGCCTGCTGTACACCGGACAGCATTTCTACATTCCGGCCGAGGTCATGAACGTCAGCGGAACCTGCAAGTACGTCGTAAGCGGCTACCGCGACGAAAAGAGGCTCATCAGCGCGGAGGGCATTCTGCGCGTCATAAACACGAGCACACCGACCGATAACCCCGCCATCGAGCCCACGCCCGACCTCTTCTCGCAGATAATGACCGCCATCGGTAACGTGTCCGACATTGCCGAGAGCCGCCCGAAGAGCTACGCGCCCATGACGGGCAACTGCCCCGGCCTCACCGTCGGCGAGGCGAACAGCCTGACGGGCGAGAGCGTAGCCTCGCGCGAGACACTGCTCTCGGAGTCGCCCGTTGCGGGCGGCTCGGCTCCGGTCGCGCTCTACGCGGGCAAGCTGCACACCGCCGACGGCATGACCGTCTACCAGCAGCTCGAGAACGGCAACTTCGTCGACTCCTCCGAGTGGACGACCACCGGCGCTTCCCTCGACTGCGAGAATTACACCGCCGCCGTCACGCTCGACGCCGCCGCGGGACGCAACGCCGGGCGCACCGTCTCGGCCAACCTCTCGCTGAGCGCCGGCACGCCCTACACCTACCCCGAGTCCGACATACTGACGCGCTACGAGGTCACAAGCTCGACGCCGACCGTGGCCACCGTCTCGCCGAACGGCAATTCTCTTGTCATTACGCCGCTCTCAAAGGGCATGACAACGCTGCATTTCGTCCCGCTCGAGGGCGTGTACACCGCACCGGAGTTCACACTGCTCGTGTCCGTCAACGGCGCTACCCCCGCCCAGACCTCGACGCCCTTCCCCGGCATATACAGCGCCGCCCTGCCCATCAAGGCCATGACACCCTACTTTTTCACCGCGCAGATCAAAGCGCCCAAGGGCATGGCGCTGAACGTCAAGCTCGGAACGCTGCGCAGCGTGGCAACCGCCGTCCAGACGACCGGCGAGTGGCAGAATTTCAGCGCCACCATGTCGGTCGCGAGCGAGCAGACCGCGCCGCTTGCCATATACGACGGACGCAAGGTGACGGCCAGTTGCACTGTCACCGGCGGCTACTATTCTTACGCCCGCATGACAGATCCGGCGCGTCTGCTGGCCGTGGCGTCGCCGCGTGAGGCCGGAACTACCGTTCTGACCTTCACGCGCGGCGAGTCGGGCTGGACGCTTGCCTACCCCGGCGGTCAGACGCTTGAAATAAGCCCCGAGATGTGCGGTCTCACGTTGCTCACCGCCGCAAATCCGACCGGCAGTCTGGTCGGCAGCGTGGTAAAGGCATCAGTTGTCAACCCGTTCAGCGTCGACGCCGAGGCCAGCGTGCTGGTATCGTCAAACTCGGGCATGGCGATGGTGTCCGTCGACGCGTGCGCGTTCGCAGGCGGCATCGAGGGCGTGGAATCCGGAACCTACACGCTGAGGTACGTCTCCGGTGCGTGGCGTTTTCAGGGACGCCCCGTGCTCCCCGGCATAATGGGCATAACCTACACGCCGGACGGCGACCCGCAGGAGGGCGCGACGATAAAAGTCACGCTGACCGTCACCCCCGAGAAGTTTTATCTGCGCAACGTTCAGCTCGGTCGGCTCGACACCGTCGGGCTGTCGGACAAGACAAACGACGCGCTGACGCTGATATACGGCTCCTCCTACCACCACCCCGGCATCTCGCACGCAAGCGTCGCGGGCATACGCTGTCTCGACACCGACGGCGAGGTCGTCGACGGCGGCATGTATTTTGACGAGCCGATCACGCTGCGCCGTATGCCCGACGGCACGGCGGACACGCTCGACCTCGAGTCGGGCAAGCTCATCCGTCGCGTCGGCGTTCAGATCGTCACGGGGCAGACGGGCGACTTTTTCACGCTGAAGGGGGCGGCGTCAAAGTCGGCTGTACTGTCCGAATACGAGGTACAGGGCGAGAGCATAGGCGCCGTCAGCGGCGGCGTTCTGCGGCTGTCCCGCGCGCTCAACGGCACTGAGGTGTTCTACATTCTTTCGACGCCGCAGGAGAGCGACATCTCGCTGTCCGACACCTTCCGCGTCTGCCCCGGCGGCACAGAGCAGCTCGTGACGCGCGAGGACGACAAATACGTCCCGGCTCCCGTCGGCGTGCCGGTAAAGCTCAGCTATTCTCTCGACGTGTGGCACCAGTGTCGCTCGGACAGCGACAAAATCACGGCTCTGCTTGTCGCGCTGGGGCTCGCGACCTCGTCCGACAGCACGATAACAGCGCTCGCCGCTCAAATATCAGCGGCAATTTCGGCGCTTCAGGCTTGATTTTCCGGCGGCGGGGTGGTATAATTAGGCGAAGAAATATATCAACAAAGGTGAGAAAGGTGATAAAATGAGAAGAATCGGAATAATATACCGCCCTGTCAAGGGCATGGAGGACAAGGAGTCCGCCGCGATGATCCGCAGGCTCGGTTTTGAGGGCGTTTTCACCGGCTACCCCAGCGCGGAACGCGCACGCAGCTTTGCCGAAACGTTCGCCGCGACCGGCCTCGCCTACGAGAGCATTCACGCCCCGTTTAAGGGCATCAACGACATCTGGTCTCCCGACGAGTGCGGCGACGTCATGCTGAACCAGCTCATCGACTGCACCCGCACGTGCGCCGAGCTCAAGGTGCCGGTCGTGGTCGTGCACCTGAGCAGCCGCAACGACGCGCCCTGCGTCAACGACGTCGGCCACGCGCGCTGGGATAAGCTTATCGACACGGCGGTGAAATACGGCGTCAACGTAGCATTTGAGAACCAGCGCAAATTGGCAAATCTCGCCTTCGTGATGGAGCTTTACCGCAAGGTTCCGAACGTCGGCTTCTGCTGGGACTGCGGCCACGAGCTGTGCTACACGCCCAACGTCGAGTACATGAAGCTGTTCGGCAACCGCCTGATGTACACCCACATACACGACAACCTCGGCATCGTCAACGGCACGCTCGAGGAGCCGGACGGCGACGATCTGCACCTGCTCCCCTTCGACGGCAGGATGGACTACAACCACTTCGCCGAACTCATCAAGGCCTCCGGTTTTGCCGGCACGCTCACGCTTGAAGTCTGCAAATACGACCGTCCCGACTATGCGGCGAAATACTCTCCCGAGGAGTTTTTCGTCGAGGCCGCAAGGCGCGCGCGCCGAGTCGCCGAGCTGTGCGAATAAGCACACCCGCAAACAAATTTTCCAAAGCACTGCAACCCCGGTTGCAGTGCTTTTTTATCGTCCGCACCGTTCGACACGTTTCCCACAACGTGCTCATATACTGAGCGTAGGGCACCGCGCCGCTGCGCTCTGCCCTAAAACTTACGAATGGATATTGATTATGGAACATACTGTATTTATGGCTCTCGTTGCCACGCTCGGGACGTGGCTCGTCACGGCACTCGGCGCGGCCACGGTGATAATCTTCCACAACCCCGGCAAGCGGCTGATGAACCTCATGCTCGGCTTTTCGGCCGGGGTGATGGTCGCGGCGTCGTTCTGGTCGCTGCTTCAACCGGCGGTTGAGGGGGCGCAGGCCGAGCTTGACTCACCCGCGTGGCTTGTCGTCACAACGGGCTTTGTCGTCGGTGCGATGTTCATGTGGGGGTCGGACAAAATCGTCACCTTCGCCCGCCGACGCGTCGATGCGGCGGGTGAGCGGCGCAGCCTCAACCGCGTGATAATGCTGGTGCTCTCTATAACGCTGCACAACATTCCCGAGGGACTCGCCGTCGGCGTTGCGTTCGGCGCGTTGCACTCCGGCGGAATGACGCCCGAGGCGCTTGCCGGGGCCGTCACCGTCGCGGTCGGCATCGGACTGCAAAACTTCCCGGAGGGCGCCGCCGTCTCGCTGCCGCTGAGACGCGAGGGATATTCGCGCTGGCGCAGCTTTCTCGTCGGGCAGAGCTCGGGCTTGGTCGAGCCGATAGCAGGCGTCATCGGGGCTGCGAGCGTGGTGTACATCGGCGCACTGCTGCCCTATGCGCTGTCGTTCGCCGCGGGTGCGATGGTGCTTGTGGCCGTCCACGAGCTGATCCCTGAGTGCCAGCGCAACCAGGCTGATAACCCCTACCTCGCCACCATGGGCATCGTCGCCGGGTTCGCGACTATGATGCTGCTTGACGTCGCGCTCGGATAATTTGGGAATATATTCTCACAAATCGGCAACTGACTGTTGACAATTAACGCAATGTGTGTTATAATGAGGAACATCTTGCCAAGGAAGAAAAAATGAAATCAAAGACCGTACTCACAGAATATACCGTCGGCTCCGGCCCGCGCACACTGCGCGCCGCCGTGGCCTCCGACCTGCACAATTCGTCCTATGACGACGTCATCGGGCTGATAAAATCCGCCCACCCCGACGTCATATTCGCCCCCGGCGACACGCTCGGCGCGCTTTGCGCCGAAACCGTCCCCGGCGGCGAGCTGACCGGGCGCTACCTCGCCGAGGCGGCCGACAATGACATCGGGCTGTCGTTTCTGCGCGAGGTCGCCGCGATTGCGCCGACATATTGCTCGGTCGGCAACCACGAGGTGTCGGTGTCGGAGGAAAACCGACGCCGCATTGCCGAAACCGGCGCGCTGTTGCTTGACGACAGCTGCGTCTGTCTCGGCGGGCTGACACTCGGTGGGCTCTCGACCGGCGGGGCGCACGGCCTGTTTCACAAAAGCAATCCGCCCGACCTCGCGTGGCTCAACCACTTCGCCGCACTCGGCGGCCGGAAGATACTGCTCTGCCACCACCCCGAATATTGGGAACGGCATATCCTCGGTCACGACATATTTCTCACCGTCGCGGGTCACGCCCACGGCGGGCAGTGGCGCGCCTTCGGACGCGGACTTCTCGCCCCCGGTCAGGGTCTGTTCCCACGCTACACCTCGGGCGTACACGAGCGGGGCGGGCAGTATCTCGTGGTCAGCCGCGGCCTGCGCAAGGAGTGCGGCATCCCGCGCATAAACAACCCGCCTGAAATCGTAATAATCAATATCAACTACTAAGGAGACTGAAATGGGAAAATACTTTGGAACCGACGGCTTCAGAGGAGAATCAAATGTTGTACTGACGGTAAACCATGCATGGAAAATAGGGCGTTTTATCGGCTGGTACTACACCGAGCTCAACAACCGTCCAGCGCGAATCGTCATCGGAAAGGACACCCGCCGCTCGAGCTACATGTTCGAGTACGCAATCGCCGCGGGCATCGCGGCGTCGGGCGCGGATGCCTACCTGCTCCACGTCACGACGACGCCCAGCGTGTCCTACGTCACACGCACCGAGCGCTTTGACTGCGGCGTCATGATCTCGGCGTCGCACAACCCCTACTACGACAATGGAATAAAGCTGGTCGACTGCGGCGGCGTCAAAATGGACGACGAAACGCTGCGCAAAATCGAGCTGTACATAGACGGCGACCTGCGCGCGCTCGGCATCGACGGCGACGACCTCCCGCTCGCCCACCGCGACGCCATCGGCCGCAGCATCGACTACGCCGCCGGGCGCAACCGCTACATCGGCTACCTCATCTCGCTGGCCTCCGAGTCGTTCAAGGACTACCGCATAGGCCTCGACTGCGCCAACGGCAGCGCGTGGATGATAGCGCGCAGCGTTTTTGAGGCGCTGGGAGCCAAAACTTACGTCATAAACGCCGAGCCGGACGGTCTCAACATCAACCGCGAGGCGGGTTCCACGCACATCGACGGACTGCGCCGCTTCGTCGTCGAGAACGGACTTGACGCCGGCTTCGCCTACGACGGCGACGCCGACCGCTGTATCGCCGTAGACGAGCACGGAAACGAGGTCAACGGCGACCACATCATCTACATTTTCGGCAAGGCGCTGCACGACGCGGGTCGCCTGCCGAACAATAAGGTCGTGACGACCGTCATGTCCAACATGGGGCTGTACCGCGCGCTACGTGAGGCGGGCATCGAGTACGAGCAGACGACGGTCGGCGACAAATACGTATACGAAAACATGACGCAGAACGGCCACGTCGTCGGCGGCGAGCAGTCGGGGCACGTCATTCTCAGCAAGTACGCTACGACCGGCGACGGCATATTGACCTCAATCAAGCTCATGGAGACCGTCGTCAAAAAGAAGACGACGCTCGGCAAGCTGGCCGCACCCGTCGTGATATTTCCGCAGGTGACGGAAAACATCCGCGTCATCGACAAAAAGAAGGTGACAGGTGACGCGCGCATACGTGCCGCGGTCGACGAGGTTGCCGCAGAGCTCGGCGAGGGCGGCCGCATACTGCTGCGCGAGAGCGGCACGGAGCCGGTGGTTCGCGTCATGGTCGAGGCGGAGAGCGAGGCCGAATGCAGGGCATGCACCTCGCGCATAGCAGACCTTATTCGCAGCCTCGGACTTGACAGGTGCACAGAGGCATCACCACGCAATTGCACCATCGGAATTACGCGGTGAAGCCCTAAAAAAATTGTCAAAGCCTGTTGCAAAAACGGTGCAAAAGTGATATACTTAATAGGGCACAGAAAGCGGGTCCCAACGGGACCCGTTTTTATGGTGTCGCTGCGCAATTGCGCCTTCGGAATTGCGCGGTGACACCTTGAATGCTCTGATAAGACTTTTTGTAACGAGAGAGAGTAGGTTTACCTTTTATGAACAAAATCGGCTTTGACAATGACCTGTATATAAAATTGCAGTCCGAGAAAATCCGTGAGCGCATCGACCATTTCGGCGGCAAGCTGTACCTTGAATTCGGCGGCAAGCTGTTTGACGACTACCACGCCTCCCGCGTGCTCCCCGGCTTCGCGCCTGACAGCAAGGTTCGTATGCTGCTCGAGCTGCGTGACTCGGCTGAGATTGTCATTGCCATAAGCGCGGATGACATTGAGAAAAACAAGCGCCGCGGCGACCTCGGCATCACGTACGACCTCGACGTGCTCCGCCTCATCGACGCCTTCCGCGGCATCGGACTCTACGTCGGCAGCGTCGTGCTGACGCACTACCGCGCACAGCATCACGCCGAGCAGTTTGAGAAGAAGCTCAAGGCGCTGGGCATCAGCGTCTACCGCCACTACCCCATTCAAGACTACCCCTACAACATCCCTCTCATCGTAAGCGACGAAGGCTACGGCAAAAATGATTATATAGAGACCTCGCGCTCGCTGGTCGTCGTCACGGCGCCCGGCCCCGGCAGCGGCAAGATGGCAACCTGCCTCTCGCAGCTGTATCACGAGCAGAAGCGCGGCGTCGCGGCGGGATACGCCAAGTTTGAGACCTTCCCCATTTGGAATCTGCCGCTCAAGCACCCCGTGAACCTCGCCTACGAGGCCGCGACCGCCGACCTCGACGACATCAACATGATCGATCCCTTCCATCTCGAGGCGTACGGCGAGACCACCGTCAACTACAACCGCGACATTGAGATATTCCCCGTTCTGCGGGCAATGCTCAACAAAATATACAACTCCTGCCCCTACAAGAGCCCGACAGATATGGGCGTCAACATGGCCGGCTACGCCATAATCGACGACGAGGTCTGCCGCGAGGCGTCCAAGCAGGAGATAGTCCGCCGCTACTACGCCACCTGCTGCAGCCAGCGCCAGAGTCTGGCCGAGGCGGCTGAGGTGTACAAGCAGGAGATGCTCATGAACTCGCTCTGCATCGGGCCGGACATCCGTCACTCGGTCGCCACCGCACTGGCCACCTCAAAGCGCACCGAGGGCCCGGCTGTCGCCATCGAGCTGCCCGACGGACGCATGGTCACGGGCAAAACCTCTTCCCTGCTCGGCGCGTCGTCGGCGGCGCTGCTCAACGCGCTCAAGGTGCTCGGCGGCATCAACGACAAGATTCACCTCATCTCTCCCAACATCATCGAACCCATACAGAAGCTCAAAATCAAAAATATGGGCAACCACAACCCGCGTCTGCACATGGACGAGGTGCTCATCGCGCTGTCCATCTGCGCCGTCACCGACCCCACCGCCGCGCTCGCAATGGAACAGCTTGAAAAGCTGCGCGGAGCCGAGGCGCATTCAACGGTCATTCTGTCGGGCGTGGACTCCGGCGTCTTCAAAAAGCTGGGAATCAACCTCACCTGCGAGCCTGTATACCAGACGAAGAAATTGTATCACAGATAAGCGGCTCTGCCGCGAAAGTAAAAACGGCGCTTTCGTCTGCGGGCGAAGCGCCGTTTTGATTTTCGGGGCGTGTGTTTTTGGGATTATTCGAGGCCTTTAATGTATTTTTAAGGTTGGCTGTGTATAATACGAGCATGGGGCGGTGTCGCCGCCCGTTCGGAGGTTTTATATGAGATTACTTATAGCAGAAGACGAAGCCGAAATGTCGCGCGCGCTGTGCGCGGTGCTGAAGCACAACAATTACTCCGTCGACGCCGTGGACAACGGCCTCGACGCGCTCGACTGGGGCTGCTCGGAAAATTACGACGGCATAATTCTCGACATAATGATGCCCGGAATGAACGGGCTCGACGTGCTGCGCAGTCTGCGTCAGCGCGGCATATCCACGCCGGTGCTGTTGCTGACCGCGCGCGGCGAGCTCGACGACAAAATCACCGGTCTCGACGCGGGAGCCGACGACTACCTGTCCAAACCCTTCGCTATGGGTGAGCTTTTGGCGCGCATCCGCGCCATGACCCGCCGTCGCGACAGCTTCACACCCGACCGGCTGTCATACGGCGACCTCACGCTTGACCGCGGCGGCTTTGAGCTGTGCTGCGGCGAGAGCCGCGTGCGCCTCGGCAACCGCGAATTCCAGATGATAGAGCTGTTGATGGAGGGCGCGGGTCGGGTCATCCCGACCGAGACCTTCATGGAGCGCATATGGGGCTACGACACCGAAGCGGAAATCAGCGTCGTGTGGGTGTACATCTCGTATCTGCGCAAAAAGCTGGCGTCGCTCGGCTCGGGGTGCGAGATACGCGCGACGCGCGGCGTCGGTTACTCTCTTGACACGGGGGCGGCATCATGATACGGCGACTGCGGATAAAATTCATTCTCATATCCATGCTGACTTTCTTCACCGTGCTTTCCCTGCTCGTCGGCGTGCTGAATACCGTCAACTTCATCTCTGACGAGTGCCGCATAAACGGCATGCTCGAGCTGCTGGCGAGAAACCAGGGCGTGATTCCTAGCGGCCGTCCGCACGACGACGCGCAGAACCCCGGCAAACCATCCGACCTGCCGGGTGTCAACGACTCAAACCATTCGCCAAGCTCGCCTGACTCCCCGGCTTCCCCCAACTCACCCACCTCGCCGGACTCGCCCACCTCGCCGGACTCGCCCACCTCGCCGGACTCGCCCACCTCGCCGGACTCGCCCACCTCACCGGACAAGCCGGGCGGCGACCGCTTCTACAACGACATCCAGATCACCCCCGAAACGCCTTATGAGACAAGATATTTCGTGGTGGAATTCGACGCGACGGGCAGTCTTGTCAGCTGCAACACCGACCACATCGCCGCCGTAACGGCGGACGAAGCCGCGAGCTACGCCGAGTCGGTGCTCGCGATCGGGCGGAGCAGCGGCAGCGTCGGCGGGATATACCGCTACACCATCCTCACGCGCGACACAGGTGTCACAACCGTCGCCTTTCTCGACTGCCGCACGCAGCTCTCCTCGCGGCGTACGCTGCTCATCACGTCGCTCGCGGTCGAGTTTGCCTGCCTGCTCGCGGCGTTTGTTCCCGTGTTTATGCTGTCCGGGCGCGCTGTCCGCCCTGCGGTCGAGAGCATAGAAAAGCAGCGCCGCTTCATCACCGACGCGTCGCACGAAATAAAGACGCCGCTCGCCATAATCTCGGCCAACACCGAGGTTCTCGGGCTGACCGAGGGCTCGAACGAGTGGCTCGACAGCATAAAGAACCAGACCGCACGACTGACTAAGCTGGTCGCGCGGCTCGTCATGCTGTCAAAGCTTGACGAGGAGCGTCCCGAGCTCAACATAACCGATTTCGATCTCAGCGGTGCGGTCATCGACGCCGCCGCCCCCTTCCGCACGCTCGCCGAGCGCGCCGGACGGGGTCTCGCGGTCGAGGTCGAGCCCGACATAAGCTATCGTGGCGACGAGGGTGCGCTGCGCCAGCTCGTCTCGCTGCTGACGGAGAACGCCGTCAAATATTCGGACTCGGGAAGCGAGGTCAGGGTGCGGCTGTACCGCCACGGGCGCGAGGTGCGGCTGTGCGTCTCCAACAAGTGCACGGGCTTCGACCGCGCCTGCATCCCAAATCTTTTTGACCGTTTCTATCGCGCCGACGCCTCCCGCGCCCGCTCGACCGGCGGCTACGGCATCGGACTTTCAGTCGCCCGAGCCATCTGCGAGGCGCACAACGGCAGCATTTCTGCCGATTGCAGCGACGAGGATGTAGTCAGTTTCACGGCAATTTTGTAAATCAGAGGTTTTTATGGACAAACTCAAAGTCGGAATCATCGGCGTGGGCAACATGGGCTCGGCGCACGCAAAAAACATATACGAGGACCGCGTAGAGCACATGACGCTCGCCGCGCTGTGCGACATCGACGCCGAAAAGCGTCGCCGCTGCGCCGAATTCTGGCCGGACGTCCCGGTGTTTGAGGACGCGGGCTCCCTGCTCGCCTCGGGGCTCGTCGACGCCGTCATAATCGCGACGCCGCACTATTTTCACCCACCCCTCGCCGTCGACGCCTTCCGCGCAGGCTGTCACGTACTGACGGAAAAGCCCGCCGGCGTGGCGCTGAGCGCCGCCCGCCGCATGGTCGACGCCGCGCGGGCATCGGGACGCGTGTTCGGTATAATGTTCAATCAGCGCACCGACCCGCTGTTCGCGCGGGCGCGCGAGATGGTCGCGAGCGGCGAGCTCGGCCAGCCCAAGCGCCTGACATGGATAATCACCAACTGGTACCGCACGCAGCATTATTACAACTCGGGTTCGTGGCGCGCGACGTGGGCCGGCGAGGGCGGCGGCGTGCTGCTCAACCAGGCGCCGCACAATCTCGACATCTGGCAGTGGATTTTCGGTATGCCCGAGAGCGTCCGCGCGTTTTGCAGCGTGGGACGCTACCACCACATCGAGGTCGAGGACGAGGCCACCATCTACGCGCGCTACGCCAACGGCGCGTCGGCTACATTCATCACCTCGACGGGCGAATTCCCCGGCACAAACCGGCTGGAAATAGTCGGCGACCGCGCAAAGCTGGTGCTCGAGGGCGGCAAGCTGTGCCGCTGGCGTCTCGAGCGGCCGGAGCGCGAGTTCTGTTTTGTCTCGGAGCGCAATTTCGACAAGATTCCCATGCAGTACGACGAATTCGTCCCCGAGTGCAAGGGTGCGGGGCACGTCGGCATACTCGAAAACTTTGCCCGCGGCGTGCTGTACGGCGAGCCTTTGCTCGCCCCAGGCGAGGACGGCCTGTGCGAGCTGGCACTGTCAAACGCGGCGTACCTGTCGTCGTGGCTTGACCGCGAGGTCACGCTGCCCCCCGACACCGACGCATTCGACGCCGAGCTTGCCGCGCGCATCGCGGCATCGGAAGCGGAACACGCGGACATCGTCGGTAAGGATGATAAAAGCAGCGACGCCGGGAAAGCCGGACAGGCAGCCGAACGGATCGAGCCGATCTCCCCCGCCGATTACAGCGAGCGCTGGCACGTAAACTGGTGAGCGGCGCGCCACAAATTCCGCCGAACAGCTCAATAAAACAAAAAGCATGTGCCCGCCGAGATCAGCGGGCGCATGTCGTAATTTCAAAACCACGCCCGCCGGAATCCGGCGACGCGCGCCATAATTTCAAAGCCCCGCCCCGCCGAAAATTCGGCGGGGCGGGGCTATCTGTTCTGAAAAATCAGACTATCTTATCCTCAAAATCAACCGGCGCGCGGCGGCGGTCGGACTCGAATGCCGCCTCCATGACGCGCATGACGCGCATCATCTGCTCGTGCGTCACGATCTGCTTTTCACGACCGTCGATGGCCGCGCAGACGTTGCGATAGAAATCGTGGACATCCGAATCGGGACGGTGCACAACACTCTCGGTGATGGTCTTTTCGTCGCGGGGAGCCATGGTCTTGGTCAGACCGGCAGCCGTCACAACGGGAACGACGTCCTTCTCATCCCAGTTCTTGCAGCAGACGACGCGGCAATCCTCGCGCCAGTCGTTGACCATGGCCGAGCCATTGGTTCCGGTCATATAGAAGCGGGGCATGGAGATGAAGTTGCTCGTCCCGACCTCGATAAGCGCGACAAGTCCCTGCTCAAAATACAATTCCATGCGGAAACCGTCGTCAACTTCGTAATTTGTGATGTGGTTGCAGCGGCAGTAAACCGACTCGATCTTGCGGTCGGTGACGATGCCCAGCATCTGGTCGATGAGGTGCACGCCCCAGTCAAGAATCATTCCGCCGCCGTGCTCAGTCTTGCCGCGCCAGTCGCCGGGAATGCCGCGCGAGCCGTGTATGCGGGACTCGACCGCAGTCACATCTCCCAGCTCGCCCGACGCGTAGACCTGCTTCATCATGAGGTAATCGCAGTCCCAGCGGCGGTTCTGGTGGACGGTGAACAGCTTGTTGTAGCGGTGCGAGGCGTCGATCATCTCCTGAAGATCGGTACTCGACACCGTGACGGGCTTCTCCGAAATGACATTCTTGCCCGCCGCCATGCACTGAATGGCCAGCGGCTTGTGCAGATCGTTCGGGACGGCGATAGTCACCAGCTCGACAGACTTGTCCCGGAGCAGCTCCTCGAGCGAATCGTAGGCATAAATGCCGTTCTCGCGTGCAAGAGCGGCGCGCTCCGGCTTTATATCGTATATACCGGCCAGCTCGCACACGTCGCTCTTCAGCAGATACCGCGTATGCCAGCCGCCCATTCCGCCGTAACCGATTACGGCAACTCTCTTTTTTGTACTCATAGTTGAACCTCCTCATCTGACAGAAGTAACCTGTTTTCTGTGTTCAAGCATATTATATGACAATAGTTGTCCGATTGCAAGTCACAAATAGGCATTTATCGGACAAAAATTGTCATCACGCATAAAACAAGACCTCCGCTGCGGCTTGTGCGCCGCCCATCGGAGGTCTTTTTACGATCAGTCGTTTTTCTTTTCGGTCTTGTCTGCGGGCTTTGCGCCGTAGCCGTAACCGTAGTTTCCGTTGCTGTAATAGCGTCTGTAATATCTGTCGCTCTTGCGCGTGACTTGGTTGAGCACCACACCGAGAATGCGGCAACCGGACTTCTGAAGCTGAGTCTTGACGTTTTCAACCATCTTGTAAGACACCATGTCCGCGCCGATAACTATCACCGAGCTGTCGCAGGCCGCCGAAATGACCGCGCCGTCGATAACCATGCCGACCGGCGGGGTATCGATGAAAATGTAGTCATAATTGGCCTTCTCGCGCTCGAGGAACTCGCGGAACAGTTTGCTTCCGAGCAGCTCGACAGGGTTCGGCGGGAACTTGCCCGCGAATATCAGGTCAAACCCGGCGTCGGTGGAAAACTTCACGTCTTCAATACCGGCCTGAGCCGACAACAGTTGCGAGAGTCCCACTACGTTCTTCTCGTCGGTATACCGGCTGACCGCCACCGACTGGCGCATATCTGCGTCGACAAGCAGTATCTTCTTGCCGTTCTCTGCGAACGACTTTGCGAGCTCAATGCAGATGGTGGTCTTACCCTCGTGCGCCTCGCAGCTCGTGAAGGCGATGACCTTGACGTCCGCGCCGCAGAACTGGATGTTCGTTCTCAGCGTTTTGTAGGCCTCGCTTATAAAATATTCGTCTCCGAATTCGTATTTCAGCTTGATCTGTCTCATTTGTTATCGCTCCCTTCGGTCTTCCCGGCAGAGGTGTGATGGCCATAGCCGTAGTGCCCGTGCCGTCCCTTGCCGTATCTTCCGTACTTGGAGCCGGGGGTGTCCAGCGCGTTGGGTATGAGGCCGAGCACGGACAGACCGAGGTACTTCTCAACGTCGTCCGGCGAGCCGATCTTGTCGTCAAACATGAATATCACAAGGTACACGCCGTACACCACAACCGCGGCTGCAAGCGCGCCGACGTAGCACATAACACCTATCATAGGGTTGGAGGGCGTCTCCTTGAAGGTTCCCTGGTCGACCTGGTTTACCTGGTTGATACCCATAATATCGACTATGCTCTTTCTTCCGACCTCGCACAGCTTGTCGACGATTATCTTGGCGTCTGACGGCGTGGGGGCCGTGACGGAAATCTCGAGGTAACGCGTGTCCGTCGGGTTGTTGACGCTTATCATTTTGCTCAGGCGCTCGTAAGAAATGTCCATGCCGAGGTCCGCTATAACGACGTCAAGCACCTTGTGGCTCTTGAGCAGGATGGTGCAGTCCTTGACGGTGTTGAGCGCCAGATTGAAGTCCGAGCTTGACGGCGAGGTCGCGCTGCCAGTCATCGAGTCGCTCTGACGAATAATATACACCGTAGCCGTTGACGTATACACCGGCTTATAAGTAAAGACCGAGTAGCCCACAAGCACCGCCAGCACCAACAGTCCCGCAAGGACTATCTGCCAGACGTGGCTTATGAACACCTCCCACAAATCCGCAATTGAAATACTGCCTCTGGTCTCGTTTTGTTCCATATTCAACCTCTCTTAATTGATACCGATCATAGCGGCCGGATTTTCGCACAGCAGTGCGCGCGCATAGTCCTCGCCGCACATGTCGGTGAGCACCTGCCAGCACTCGTTGAGTGCCGGGTGGCGCAGACCCGTGCTATGGGCGTCCGACGCCACAATGTCGGGAATACACCGACGCAACAGCTTGGCGGTCTTGTTTTGGAGCTTGCGCCCCCAACCACCGCACAGCGAGGTGGAGTTTATCTGAATCACGACGCCCATATCCCGGAGCTGTTCCAGCTCGCGGAACGGCGGCTTCACGGCGTCATACCGCTCGACGTGCGCGTAAACGGGAATGTACCCTGCCCCGAGCAGCTCGACAAGCGCCCGCTTCATCTCGGCCATGGACGCGCCAAAGTCGAAATCCACCAGCACATGCCGTGTGCCGTTAAGCGTGCGGCAGCGCCCGTCGTTTATGCTGTCGATACAGCCGTAGTGGTAATACAGCTCGTTGCCGAGCACAAGGCGCATGTCGGGATGTTTGTCCCGCACATAAGCGCACAGTTCGTCGAACGCACGCGCCCCGCGCTCCCGGTTGTCGCCGAAAAGCATGGGATTGAAGTGCGGGGTCAGACAAATGCAACGGGTTCCGCCCGCATAGGCAGCCTCAAGCATATCGAACATCACCGCGTCGTCTCGGGCGCCGTCGTCGGTTCCGGACAACATATGGCAGTGAATATCCGTAAATCCGGGCATATCCCAGACCTCCTTCGACAAAATCCGTGTGCACCACCCGCAGGCGCGGTATCATTACACTCCGCTTCACGGAGAAAGTCATAATTCAACACATTATAGATTATATCACCGCGGCATCACTATGTCAACATAAATTCGAATATTTGTTTCAGGCTTTTGCCGCGATGGGCTTCGGTGTCTCGACTTCGTTGTACGTCGGAACAAGCTCGTGTATGTAATGACGTATATCCGCGCTGTCGTCGGCCATTACCGAGTGCAGCTCGTCGAGCAGCTCGAACAGGCGGTTCTCGTCAAACTCGATGGGCTTGCCTATGAAAATCAGCTTGTTTGCGGTGGCGGTAAGTCCCTCCTCCGCCATGAGCATCTCCTCGTACATTTTCTCACCCGGACGCAGGCCGGTGTACTCAATCTTGATGTCGACGCCGGGCTTGTAGCCGGAAAGCCTTATGAGGTTCTCCGCCAGCGTTGCGATTTTGACGGGCTTGCCCATGTCCAGCACGAAAATCTCGCCGCCGCTGGCGTCGACGCCCGCCTCAAGCACAAGCGAAACAGCCTCGGGAATGGTCATGAAGTAGCGGATTATGTTCTTATCCGTAACCGTGACAGGGCCGCCCTCGGCGATCTGACGCTTGAACAGCGGAATTACGCTGCCGTTCGAGCCGAGCACGTTGCCGAAGCGGACGGCCACGAACTCCGTCTTTGAACGGCGGGCGTAGGTCTGCACTATCATCTCGCAGATGCGCTTGGTCGCGCCCATGACATTGGTGGGGTTGACGGCCTTGTCGGTCGAAATCATGATAAAGCGCTTTACCCCGAACTTATCCGCCGCGCGCACGACGTTGAGCGTGCCGAAAACGTTGTTCTTGACGGCCTCGTTGGGACTGTCCTCCATGAGCGGGACGTGCTTATGCGCCGCTGCGTGGTAGACCACGTCGGGATGGTACTGCTTGAACACGGACTCAAGTCTGTCGACGTCGCGCACCGACCCTATCAGCGTGACAAGGTCGAGATCCTTGAAGTGACGGCGCAGCTCGTTCTGTATGTCATATGCGTTGTTCTCGTATATATCGAAGATTATCAGTCTTCCGACGCCGTACGACGCTATCTGACGGCACAGCTCGCTTCCGATGGAACCGCCGCCGCCCGTCACGAGCACGGTCTTGCCGGCGATGAAGTCCTTGACGTTCTGCTGGTCAAGCCTGACGGGTTCGCGCCCGAGCAGGTCCTCAACCTGAATGTCGCGGGTGTCCTTGACTCCAACCCGGCTGTCAAGCATTTTGTCGACGCTCGGCAGCATACGCACCTTGCAGCCGGTGCTGCTGCATATGTTGAGTATTTCTGTACGGCGCGCGACCGGGCAGGAGGGCACCGCGAAGATTATCATCGAAATATCGTACTTTTCGGCGTTCTTCATAATGGAATCGCTGTCTCCGGCGACGCGGATGCCGCGCACAAAGGTACCGACCTTCTCTTTGTCGTCGTCAATGAAGCAGGCCACGCGGTAGTCGCGCATTGCGGGGTTTTTGAATATATCCTGGCTCAGCATGCAACCCGCGTCTCCCGCGCCGATGATCATGATGTTCTTGACGTCGCCGCGATTCTCGGGCGCGTTCTGACGGCGGGTGTGAATTTTGAATATCACCTTGTAGCAGCTGCGCAGAAGCATAAGCGCGCAGCACATAAACACCACCGAAGTCAGATATACGCTTATCGGAAAGCGGTTTTCGAAGAGCATGGGGTGAATCACGCACCAGGGCAGCGCCGACGCCACCACCTTCGCCTCAAACAACATACGGTCACGCGTTCCCGCAAACTGCCAGAGCACACGGTAGCCGCCGAGCAGCCACAGCATAAGCCCGAAAGTGACGCTCAGCAGCGGAATTCCCCAAAGATAGGCGCTCATATATCCGCCGAGCGCGTCGAAATCAAAATTGACTCCGAGCACCAGCGCCACCAGCACG
Organism: uncultured Eubacteriales bacterium; assembly: GCA_934401725.1. Lineage (GTDB taxonomy): Bacteria > Bacillota > Clostridia > Oscillospirales > CAG-272 > UMGS1002. The sequence goes on from CAKRSS010000003.1 coordinate 75,443, forward strand.
ACTGCGTTGACCGTGAATATATCGAGCGAATGCTTCATTACTTTTTTCAGAACATTCATTTTGACGCTCCTTAAATACGTTGTATAAACACCCAAGTTGTCCCAGGTCAGCCTGGCTTTCCTGTTCATAATATCACATATTGCCGACTTTGTCAATCACAAACCGAGCCGCACACATGACAATTTGTGACATGTTTGTGGTTTTGCTGCATTTTCGGCTTTTTGCGGTGCGACGCTCAATAGCTGTAGCCTCCGTCGCCGCCGAAGTGGTTGCCGTGCGAGGCGACGTTGGCGTTGCGACAGGCGCGGTGTGTGCGGCGGGCATGTCGCCTTCCCTGCCCGCTCTTATCCGGAGCGGACTCATCGCGCAGCTCCGCCATCACAAACAGAAGAACTGCCAGAAAGGCGTAGGGTATCGGGCAGAACTCTCCGGGATTGACCTGCGACATGAGGAACAGTCCAGCGTACGACACGCCCATGGCCAGCTTAAACACCGACGTGCGGCGGAATATCGTGTAGACGCGCAGACTGAGCTGGAGACCGTAGGCCGCCACGCCGACAAGCCCAAGGCTGCCGACAACCTGCGGTATCATCATGTGGTACCAGTTCATGGCACCCTCGCGGGGCATATAGAGATCCTCATTTCCGCGGTAACCGAGCCCGCGTCCAAACAGATAGTTCGAGCGGAGATCGTCCATCATGCGGCCGAGCAGGCCGTAGCGCGCTTCGTCCTGCGAGATGAAGCCGCCGAGGTTATCTATACGGTAAAACGCGAGTATATGCCCGATATTGAGATACCCCAGCACAAACAGCCCGACGCCCACCGCGCCGTAGATGTACCATATTTTCTTGTCCGCATAGCACAGGTAGACAATGCATATGAACAGCTCCACCGTACCCATGAGCAGGCCGCCACGCGAGCCGGACAGCACAATTCCCGTGTACATCAGCGCGAACGAAATGAGGTGTAAGCGGTTCCAGCCGCCGCGCGAGACAAAGAAACACGGCATAGGCAGCGCGAACATGAGCATTGTCGCGAGGTTGTTGCTGCACTGAAAGTCAACCATGGTGTGCGTCTCGATAAAGCTGTCCCAGCCGCGCACGTAGAAGACCGCGATTGAAAAGCAGCACAAAAGTCCCATAGCGTATATCATACCGGCGAAACGGTCGAAAACGTTGTAGTCGCGGCGCACGCGGACATACGCCCGCGCGCCGAGGTAAACCAACAGCATTCCGACGCCGAGAAAGCCAACGTAATACAGCGCCGTCCCGCTGAAATATTCGGCACTCGAAATGGTACCGAGCCCGCCGAGCGTAACCGCGACCGCCACCGCCACGCTTCCCCACAGGTTGACGCCCGTGCGCAGGCGCGGACGGTACAGAATCGCGTGAAGCACAATGGCGACTCCGAGCGGTATCGCCATCCAGATGAAGGGCAGGAACGTCTGCGCCGAGTCGTAGCAATCCGAGAGAAAGACGCTCATAAGCAGCAGCGTCACAAGCGGCGCCAGCGCGTCGCAGCACAGCACCAGCTTGACGATAAAAATCCATGCGAACACCATCGCGCCCACAACCTCGAGGTCAAGCGCGATAAAGACGCACGCCAGTACAAATTCCACCGCCCAGCAGGCCGGGCTCATAAGCGCCCGATTTATGAATGACTTTACGCCAAGCCACTTCTGCACTATCGCCTCACCGGCGATGCCTTCGGTGGTATCGTTCATTATTCAGCCCTCACTGCTTTCCGCGCGACCGGAGGGTTCGCGCTGTCGTAGTTGTTATCAAAATATTCAACAAGGTCACCGATGACGCCGTCATAGTTCGAGCAGAGGCAGAGCTCGCATATGCTCTTGACCGCGTCCGACGCGTTCGCCGGGCAGGCGGATATGTCCGCGTGCCGAAGCATTTCAATATCGTTCTCAAAGTCGCCGACGCAGCATATACACAACGGCTGGCCGGGACGGTCATAAAGTTCGCGGAAGGCCTCGAGCATGCTGGCCTTGGTGCGGTCCCTGCGGTGGAACTCAATCAGCCGCCGTCCCGACTTATCCGCGCCGAAGATGTCGCCGTAGCGCTCGCGGCAGGCCTCGCGAACCTGCTCAAGCCGCTCCGGCTCGCCGACCAGCGCAATCTTGAACCACGCCCCGGCTTCCCACTTGTCGAGCGGAAGAAGCGTTATATTCTCGTCGGAAACTGCGCGCAGGTTGTGACGGGCTATCTCGTCCGTCGGCTCGACGAGGAAGCCGTTATCGGCGGTCGAGATGCGCAGACCGAGATCGGGGAAGCTGACGCGCAGAAATCGCGCCATACCGAGCGCCGCGGGCTGCTCCATCAGGTAGTCTCTGATCGAGCGGCGCGCCGAAGCGTCGTAGAGGCAACTGCCGTTCGAGAGACTGAGCGGCGCGTTGACTATCTCTTCGGGGTGCGGAATAATATTGAAGAGATTTGACGCAGTACGTCCCGTCGCGAAAGTGAAAAGGCCGCCCTGCAACTTGAAATACTCCGCTGCCTCAAGGTTGCGCGGAACAAGACTGGTACCGCGCCCCATGAAGGTGCCGTCGAGATCGGTCATTATCATAAGTCCTTTGAATTTCTGACTCATTTTTCTTCTCGTTTCCGTAATATCTCCAGCAGAGCTTCAAAGTCTGCCGGGAATGGGGCATGAAAGCACATCTGCTCGCCCGTCGACGGGTGTGTCAGCCGCAGCTCGCCCGCAAAAAGACACTGACCGTGAATCAGCGCCGCGTGCGACGCCTCAAAGCGGGTGTGCCCGCCGCCGTAGGTGGTGTCGCCCATCAGCGGGTGGCCGATGTAAGCCATGTGGACTCTTATCTGGTGCGTCCGTCCCGTCTCAAGCTCGCAGCGCACGAGCGAAAAGCCCGGATAGCGCTCGAGCACTGACCAGTGCGTAACGGCGTCGCGGCTGTGCGCCGACGGGTCTCGGATGACAGCCATGCGCTTGCGGTTTTTGGGGTCGCGCCCGAGCGGCGCATCGACCCGGCCGCTGTCCTCGCGCGGGTTGCCCATGAGGATGGCGTAGTAAATGCGGCTCATGTGGTGCCCCCTGAGCTGTGCAGACAGTCCGGCGTGCGCGGCGTCGTTTTTGGCGACGACCAGCAGTCCCGCCGTGTCCTTATCGATGCGGTGGACGATGCCGGGGCGGCTGACTCCGCCGATGCCCGACAGCGAGTCGCCGCAGTGATAGAGCAGTGCGTTGACAAGCGTGCCGTCCGGGTTTCCGGCTGCCGGGTGGACGACCATACCGGACGGTTTGTTTATTACAATTATGTCCCGGTCCTCGTAAATTATGTCAAGCGGAATGCTTTGAGGCTGCGCCACATCCGGAACCGGGTCGGGCAGCGTGACGTTTACCACATCACCGTCGCGTAATAAGTAGTTCTTTTTGACTGCTTTATTGTTGACTGTGATGCCCCCCTCCTCCGCCAGCTTCGCAGCGGCGGAGCGTGAGAGCTCGGTTTCGGCCGAGACGTAAGCGTCAAGCCGCACCCCGCAGGACTCAGGCGCGGGGGTCAGTGTCAGAGTTTTCATGCGTGTCGGTAGCGGGGGCGTCGGGGGTTTTAGTGTCGTGGGCTTTAACCTCGGGAGCATCAGCCTCGGTGGTTGCAGCGTCGGATGAGGTGGCATCGGCAGGGTTATTTGCTGCTCCTGCCGCCTTCCCGGTACGCGAGGTGCGGATTATATCGCCTATCAGGTACACCACCAGCACGCCCGCGCCGACGCAGACAAACGCGTCCGCGACGTTGAACACCCACGTCCAGAGCTTGGGGAAAGCGCAGAAATCTATGAAGTCGATGACATACCCGAGAAGCACGCGGTCAATCATGTTTCCGAAGCCGCCTCCGATGATAAAGCTGAGGCCGAGCCGCGCCCACGTGTTGCCGGGGCGGTAGCGGAAAAGGTAATAGCTCAGCGCTGCGAGTCCCACGACCGAGCCCACGATGAACACCCAACGGTGCTCGGACAGCAGTCCGAAGGCCATGCCCTCATTCTCAACGTAGGTAAACCTCAGCACGCCGGGTATCACGGGCGTCCCGCCCGCGGGAAGCGACGTGGCAAGCAGCCATTTAGTTGCCTGATCCAGCCACATGACGCCGACTATAACAAAAAGCCAAACTAACATTTTGTTCTCCATACCAAACCGGGGGGCATCGGAAAAATGTCCCCCGGACTTGTTTTATTTGTTTTCGATAACGGCGGCACAGCGTGCGCAGATGAAGCCGTCCTCGGTGTGAACGCCCTCGGTTGAGTGCATCCAGCAGCGGTCGCACTTGTCGCCGGGAGCTACCTCGACCTTGACTCCGATGCCGGAGAGCGTCTCGGTGAACGCGCCCTCGGGAGCCTCGCCCTTGACGAGCTTAACGTCGGACACGATGTAAACCGTGCCAAGGTCAGCCGCGAACGAGTCGAGCAGAGCGTATATCTCGTCGTCCGTCGTGTAGACGGTGACGGCGGCGTCGAGCGACTTGCCGATCAGCTTGTCGGCACGCGCCAGCTCCAGCGCCTTCATAACGTCATCACGCAGAGCGAATAAACGCTCCCAATGCTCGGCGACTTTCGGGAAATTGAGGTCGTCGCGGTATGCAGGCAGCTCGTTGAGGAAGACGCTCTCGGCGTTGTCCGCACTGACGTGCGCCATGGTGCGCCAGATCTCCTCGGCCGTGAACGACAGAATAGGAGCCAGCAGGCGAGTCAGCGACGACAGTATGAGGTACATCGCGCTCTGCGCGCTGCGGCGCGCAAATCCGTCTCGCTTGCCCGTGTAGACTCTGTCCTTGGTTATATCGATGTACAGCTTGGACAGATTTATGGTGCAGAAATTGTTGATATCGTGATAGATGAGGTGGAAGGAATAGTTGTCGTAGGCGCGACGGCAGTCAGCGACCAGCTCGTTGAGCTCGTGGACTATCCACTGGTCAATAGCCAGCATGTCGGCGGGCGCGACGGCGTCGTGCTCGGGATCGAAATCGCCTATGTTCGCCATTATGATACGGCAGGTGTTGCGTATCTTGCGGTAGGTCTCGGAGAGCTGCTTGAATATCTCGTCGGAGACGCGGACGTCCACCTGATAATCGCTCGAGGCGACCCACAGACGCACAAGGTCAGCGCCGTACTTCTTTATCATGTCGGCCGGGTCAACGCCGTTGCCGAGCGACTTGTGCATCGCCTTGCCCTGTCCGTCTACCGTCCAACCGTGGGTGAGCACCGTCTTGTAGGGCGCGCCCTCGCCACGTGCTCCGACCGCCGTCAGCAGCGACGACTGGAACCAGCCGCGGTACTGGTCAGCGCCCTCGAGGTAGAGGTCAGCCGGCCAGGTTACGTTCTTGGGCCATGCCTCGTCGTATCCGCCGTTCTCGACGACTGCGAAATGAGTCGAGCCCGAGTCAAACCAACCGTCAAGCGTGTTGGTTTCCTTGGTGAAGTGATGACCGCCGCAGTGCGGGCAGACAAATCCGTCGGGCAGCAGCTCGGCCGCCTCCTTCTCATACCAGACGTTGGAGCCGTGCTCGCCGAACAGCTCGGACACGCGCGCGATGGTCTCGTCGTTGCAGACAGGCTTGCCGCAGTCCTCGCAGTAGAAGACGGGAATCGGCAGACCCCAGTGACGCTGACGCGAAATGCACCAGTCGGCACGCTCTCTGACCATCTGGGTGATGCGCTCGCCGCCCCATGCGGGAATCCACTCGACATTGCGGCAGGCATCGACGGCCTCGTCCTTAAAGGCGTCGACAGAGCAGAACCACTGCGGCGTCGCGCGGAAGATGATGGGATGCTTGCAGCGCCAGCAGTGCGGATACTCGTGCTCTATGCTCTCGGACGCGAACAGCGCGCCGGATTCCTTCATATCGTTGATTATCGCCTCGTTGGAGTCGGCGTAGTACATACCGGCGAACTTGCCTGCGTCGGCAGTCTGGAAGCCGCGGTCGTCAACGGGGACGACGATGTCTATATTGTAGCGGCGGCAGGTGTTGTAGTCATCCGCGCCGAAGCCGGGAGCGGTGTGAACGCAGCCGGTACCGCTGTCCATGGTGACATAATCGGCCATGAGCAGCACGCTGTCACGGTCAAGGAAGGGATGGCGCGCCTTCATGTACTCAAACTCGCGGCCTGCCATGTGAGAGAGCTCGGTGTAGTCCCCGACGCCGCCGTCCTTCATGGACTTCTCGAGCAGCGCGCGGGCGACGATATACTTCTCGCCGTTCGCATTGTTGCGGACGATGACGTAATCCTCGGCGGGATTGAGCGCGATGGCGAGGTTGCCGGGAATTGTCCAGGGGGTGGTAGTCCAGATTATGAAATAAGCATTCTCCGCCAGCTCGCCGAGCTTGCCGAGGTCATCGCTGACGCGGAACTTGACGTAGATGGAGGTGCACTTGTCGGTCTGATATTCGATCTCGGCCTCGGCGAGAGCGGTCTCGTCGTAGGGGCACCAGTAAACGGGCTTGAGCCCCTTGTAGATGTAGCCCTTCTTGAACATCTCACCGAACACCTTGACCTCGCGCGCCTCAAAGCGGGGCGCCATGGTCATATAGGGGTGCTCCCAGTCGCCCGTGACGCCGAGACGGATGAACTGCTCGCGCTGACGGTCGATAAACTTCTGCGCGAAGGCGTGGCAGGCGCTGCGGAACTCGGGGATGGACATTTTCTTGCGGTCGAGCTTATTCTGCTTTATAATGGCGCTCTCGATGGGCATACCGTGGTTATCCCAGCCGGGCACGTAGGGCACGTAATAGCCGCCCATGACCTTGGACTTGTTGATGAAGTCCTTGAGTATCTTGTTGAGCGCGTGACCCATGTGGATGTTGCCGTTCGAGAAGGGAGGGCCGTCGTGAAGCAGGAACTGAGGACGCCCCTCGGCGTTCTCAAGCATTTTGTGATAAAGGTCGATGCTGTCCCAATATTTAAGTGTCTCCGGCTCCTTCTGCGGCAGATTTGCGCGCATGGAAAACTCGGTCTGCGGCAGATTGAGGGTGCTTGTGTAATCCTTGGGCATGGTTTTATAAAACTCCTGTCTTTTAATATGCGTAATATGTGCGCTCAGCCGACCATCTCAAGCATCAGCTGGAGGAGCGCAAGTAATAAATATGATACGTAAAACGAAATGTCTATGGGCAGGTTCTGAAACCAGCCAAGACGCTCAAAGAGGCTTCTTACCGGCATAATCACCGGCTCGGTGACAAGGTTCAGAAACCGGACGAGCCTTGAATCCTCGTCGTCAATGAACCACGAGAGCACCGCGCGCACAAACATGGCCACAAGCAGTACCGTGACGACCGTCCGGGCAAGCAGTACGATAAAATAAACTACTGTCGGCAATGCAGCTTCCTCCGATTATTTGAAGGTAAAGCCGGAGGTGCTGTCGTCACTCTCCGCGGTGGCGTCTCCCATACCGACGGGGCACGGAGCCACCACGAATGTCGTCTGCGACGCCATCTGAAGGTCGCCGCCGAGGACGTGAACCGCACCGAGAAGAAAATCTATCAGTCGTCTCGCATTTTCGCGGTTGAGATCCTCTATGTTCATGACGACCGTGCAGCCGCGCGCCACGTAATCCGCGATCTCGGGGCCGTCGTCATAGCTCTTCGGACGCATGACGCGCAGGGACACGCCCGGAGTCTTGGCCTCAGGGATGCCGCGCAGTTCCCCGCCCTCGGCAGGCGGAATGTCATCGATCATTTCGGTGCCGCCGGGCGCGTCGCCGGTGTAGGTGTCGGCGCTGTCGTTGTAGAGAGCGTCGTCTTCGTCCTTAAGCAACTTTTTAAAAAAATTCATGTTTCCTCCTATGCTCAGAGCTCGGGCGGGCAAAACAGTCTGCGTCCCACCCGCACGCAGGTGGAACCGTGCCGCACCGCCGACTCAAAGCTGCCCGACATTCCCATCGAAATAACGGGTCTCTTTATATTATGTAGCTTTTCGTGCCAAATGTCAATAATCAATTGAAATGTTTCCTCAAAATATTTATCATACAGCGCCTCGCTGTCGCATTTGGGCGCCATTGTCATGAATCCGCGCAGCGCGACGCCCGGCAGTGCGGCGACACTCGCCGCGAGCGCGGCGGCGTCCTCGGGCATAACCCCGCTCTTGCTCTCCTCGCGGCCGCAGTTTATCTCGACAAGCACGTCCATAACCCGCCCCGCAGCGCGACTGCGCGCGCTTATCTCCTCCGCCAGCTTCAGACTGTCGACCGAGTGTATCATACACACCTTGTCGATTATGTACTTGACCTTGTTGGTCTGAAGACTGCCGATGAAATGGACGTTGAGTCCCTCGCGGTGCAACCCGTCCCAGCGGGCGAGCAGTTGCTGAACGCGGTTCTCGCCTATATCGTTTATGCCGCAGTGGTCGTGAAGGTAGTTGACGGTGTCGACGTCTGCATACTTGACCGCCGCAAGAAGCGTTATCTCGGATGCGTCGCGTCCTGCGTCGGCCGCCGCGCGCGCTATGCGCCCGCGCACCTCCGCCACGTTTGCATCAAGATACGAATAATCCATACGTGTAATCCCCTCTCAGTCGAGTATTCTGCCGTCGTACAGCTCGCCGTCCGACAGCGAGACTATTATCTGGTCATTCAGATTGAGAAATTCCTTGTAGTTCTCGGTCGAGTAGTCGCGCTCAGCGACGACGACGTAGCCGTCTCCACGGTAGAGCACGGTGACGCGGCGGAATATCACCTCGGAGCCCGACAGCACGTAAACGCCGTCCATGCCCTCACGGGTGTGCAGTGCCTGCTCGGGCACGCGGTAGCCCGTCGTCGAGCCCATAATGAGTTTTACCGACTGAACCCGTCCGTAATCAAAATTTTCCGGCATAATGCCGCAGTCAAAGACTATGACGCCGGCGTTCCGGTCGGCGCGGCGCAGCGTCATGCGCAGCTCGCGGCCGTCGAGCCCGAGCAGGTATTCCCCGCCGACCTTCAGACGCGAGATCACGTCGCCGTCTGCCTCGAGCGCGAGGTGCCATTCGTAGCTGTCGACCAGTTTGCCGACCGGTGTTCCCGCGCCGTCGAAACGCGGCTCGGAGGTCGCCATCGCGCGCAGCGTGCGCGCGTCGACAGTGTCTATCAGCGAGACGTCGAAGGCCGCCTCATAGCCGTCGCAACTGTAAAAGAAGTAGCTCGACGCCTCATTTTTTATGCTCTGGTACGCCCCGCCGTAGGAGGCGCCGAGCGCTTCAAGCTGTGCCGAGACTGCCGAGTATTCGTCGTCAAGCGACTCGCCGCGGATAAGCGCCCGCGCGCTCAGTGCAACAAGCAGATCGCGCAGACCGCCGTCGGCGGTCTCGAGCCTGCCCTCGCCGAGCGCCGACATGAGGTCGGCGTAGCTTTTGTCGAGCGCCGCCTGCGTGCGGTCGATACCGCCCGCGTTTGTGCGCCCGAGCTCGCGGGAGTCCGCAAGCAGTGCCAGCCGCGACTCAAGCTCACGGCGACGGGCGAGGTATTCGGCGGTGCTTCCGGTGGTGTAGACGCGGCAAAGCTCAGTGTCGGCGCTCACTCGCGCGCCGTCGGCGACAAGGTAGACCGCCGCGCCCGAGTTGGTGCTGTACAGCACCCGCTCATCGCGGAATATGCAGCCGTCAAGCATCGCTACGCTGTATTCGACCGACCGCACCGCCGTCACCGTCTGCACCCGGACTCTTCCGAGCCCCAGCGCCTGATATAAAACAAATGTCAGAAGCAGTACCGACGCCACCCAGATGGCGATGTACCCCGCCGTCCTCCGGCGCACAGTCCTGTTCTGTTCCATACAGTTCTCCTTTGTTCAGGCCTCGCCGCGCAATTCGGAACGGCGCGGCGACGCCTCAATTCTTGTGTCGGCTCTTAAGCGGCCGTCCGTCAGCGGACTCTCGTCAGTGACAAAACGCGAGCGCCGCGGCGAGCAGTTCCTCTTGTGAGGCGAACGTGTCGCAGTCGAGCCAGTGCACGTCGCCGTGCGCGCCGAACCACGTCAGCTGACGCTTGGCGTAGCGGCGCGTCGCCGTCTTGAGGCTGTCGACAGCCTGCTCGAGCGAGCACTCGCCGTGAACAAACGGCAGCAGCTCCTTGTACCCGATTGCCTGAGCAGCCGTTCCCGAACGGTCAAAAACGCCCGCGCGGTCAAGTCTTTCGACCTCGCCGACCAGCCCCGCCTGCACCATCGCATCGACGCGCAGGTCTATGCGGCGGTAAAGCAGCTCGCGGTCGGCGTAGCGCAGTCCGATTACGACGGCATCGTAACGTCCCGCGCTCTCGCGCGAACGACGGTCAAGCTCGGTCTTGGTCAGCCCCTCGGTGTGGTATATCTCAAGCGCGCGTATCACGCGACGCACGTTGTTTGGATGTATCGCCGCCGCGCTCTCGGGGTCGATTTCCGCGAGCCGCGCGTGAAGCGCCTCGTTGCCGCGCTCGACGGCAAAGCGCGCGAGCTGTTCGCGGTATTCCGCGTCCTCGTGCACCTGACTGAAGCCGCCGCGCAGAAAGCTGTCAAGATACAGCCCCGTCCCGCCGCAAAAGACGGGCACCCGTCCGCGCGCCAACACGTCGTTTGCCGCAGCCTCCGCCGACGCGACGTAATCCGCCGCCGTGAACGTCTCGCACGGGTCGGCAATGTCGACCAAGTGGTGCGGTACTGCCGCGCGCTCCTCGTCGGTCGGCTTGGCGGTTCCTATGTCCATACCGCGGTAGACCTGCATGGAGTCGCAGCATATGACCTCCCCGCCGAGCTTCCGGCAGAGCCCGAGGCTCAGCGCCGTCTTGCCCGACGCCGTCGGCCCGACCACTGCCACTATGCGCGGCGCGGCCGCCTCACTGATTGAACCCATGCCTGTCCCCTCTCAAACGTGAGACGAAGCACGCCTCACAGTATTTTTTCCATTCCTATTTTCTGTACCCGCAGCCCGATCTTCTCGTAAAACCCGACCGCGCTGACGTTGTCCGCCCATACGTTGAGCGTCACGTTGTAGTAGCCGTTCCCGCGCGCGTAGTCGATAACGTAGTCGTAAAGACTGCGCCCGATGTGCAGCCCGCGCGCATTTTCATCGACGCAAAGGTCGTCTATGTAAAGCGTGCGGACGTCGGTCATGTTGTTGTCGTTCACAAACTGCTTGTGTATGCAGAACGCATACCCGACAACCTCACCGCCGACCTCGGCCACAAAAATCGGCCTCTTGTCGTCGGGAATTATCGCCGCAAGCTCTTCGTCCGTGTACTTCTTTGCGCCCGCCTTGAATAAGTCCGGCCGGGCATCACTGTGCACCTTGTGCACCTCAAAGAGCAATTTGTCAAGCGTCGGTATATCCTGAATCCGCGCACGGCGGATCACCGGAGTTTCCATTTTGGTTCTCCTTTGAAATCTGCAAAGTGTTTGTAAGCGCAGCCCTCAGCCGCCTGCCCAAAAGCCTTCGGCGAGCCCGCTGATCGCGAGAAATCTCGCGAGACAATGGCTCAAAGCAACGCAGTATCGCGGAATTTATAAGATCAGCCTCTCCCGAAACTTCCGGCGAGCCCGCTGATCGCAAGAAATTTCGCGAGACAAGGCGCACCGCAGCCGCCCTCCCGAAGGCGTAGTTCCCTACGCCGAGGGTGTAGGCGAGGAGCAACGCAGTATTGCGCCGCTTATTGGATGAACATTGCATCACCAAAACTGAAGAATCGGTAATGCTTCCGCACAGCCTCCTCATACGTCCGCAGTATATCCTCCCGCGTCCAGAACGCGGATACAAGCATCAGTAGCGTCGACTCCGGCAGATGGAAGTTGGTGATAAGACCGTCCGTCGCCTTGAATTTGTAGCCAGGGTAAATGAATATTCCCGTCTCGCCAGACATGGGGTGAATAATGCCGTTCTCGTCCGCAGCGCTCTCGAGCGTGCGGCAGGAGGTCGTCCCGACGCAAATTATGCGCCCGCCCAGCTCGCGGCGCTTGTTGATAATGTCCGCCGAACGCTGACTGACCGAAAAATATTCGGTGTGCATGATGTGCTGGTCTATCCTGTCCTCCTTGACCGGACGGAACGTCCCGAGCCCCACGTGCAGCATGACGGGCACCACGGCAATGCCGTAGTCCATGCAGTGCTCAAGCAGCGCCTTGGTGAAATGAAGCCCCGCAGTCGGTGCGGCGGCCGAGCCCTCCTCGCGGGCGTAGACAGTCTGGTAGCGGCTGTTGTCCTCCTGCTGCTCGGTTATGTAGGGCGGCAGGGGCATCTGACCGATCTCATGCAGTATCTCGTAGACGTTGGGGTATTTTTCGTGGTCGTAGTCAAAGTGAATTATGCGGTTGCCCTCCTCGACGAGCTTCTCGACGCGGCCGATAAGCATGCCGTCGCCGAAAACCATAACGTCACCCGCGCGGGCGCGTTTGCCGGGCTTTACGAGGCATTCCCAGCTGTCGAGTCCGCGGGCGCGGAGCAGCAGCAGCTCGACCTGCGCCTCGGGACGTCCGTCGGTGTGGCCGTACAGCCGCGCGGGAATTACCTTCGAGTTGTTTATAACAAGCGTGTCTCCGGCCTGGAGATAATCGACAATGTCTCTGAAGTGCCGGTGCGCCATTTTTCCGGTCGCACGGTCAACCACCAGCAGTCGGGAGGCGTCACGCACCTTGGACGGGTGCTGCGCTATAAGCTCCTGCGGCAGATCGTAATGAAAATCTGAACGGCGGAGCTCGGTTTCGGGTTTTGAATTAATGATTACGCCCTCGGTGGGTGTTTCGTTGGTGTTTTCCATAACAAAAAACGTGACTTTTCCCTTTCACACGTCACTTTTCGCGGTCATCCGGCACGTCGGCCGAATAACATGTAGTGAGCGATAGAATTATAAAGACAATACGCATTTTATTGTACCACATTTCCGGAGAAAATGCAAGTGTTTTTACAGCTTTCCTACAATAATAAGGGGTAAATCACCATGACACACAACAAAACAGTTCCCTTTTACGGCGTGGCTACCGCGCTGATAACGCCCTTCGATTCCGGGCGGCCGGACTACGACGCGCTGTCCGGCATAATACGCGCCCAGGAGGCAGCGGGCGTCGCGGCGCTTGTCGTCGCGGGGACGACGGGCGAGGCGTCCACGCTTACATACCGCGAGCATCACGAGCTCGTTCGTTTTGCAACAGACAGCTCGTCGCTGCCTATCGTCGCGGGGGTCGGCTCAAACTGCACGCGCAAAAGCGTGCAGCTTGCCGTATCGGCGGCGGACGCAGGCGCCGACGTGCTGCTCGCCGTGACGCCCTACTACAACAAGGCCACACCCGACGGTCTCATCAGGCACTTCACCGCTATTGCCGACGCGACGCCGCTGCCGCTGATACTTTACAACGTCCCGTCGCGCACGGGGGTAAATCTCACGCCCGGTCTCTGCGAGACGCTGAGCCAGCACCCGCGAATTGTCGGAATCAAGGAGGCATCGGGCAGTATTTCGGCGTGTGCCGACATAGTCAGCCGGTGCGGCGGGCGTCTTGCGCTCTATTCCGGCAACGACGATATGACCGTGCCAACTCTGTCGCTCGGTGGAGCTGGGGTCATATCGGTGCTGTCCAACGTTCTGCCGCGTGACGTGGTGACCATGTACGAGGCTTTTGTCTCAGGCGACACCGACTTCGCCGCCGCCGAGCAAATCCGCCTTCTGCCGCTGATACACGCACTCTTCTCCCACGTCAACCCCGTGCCGGTCAAGTGCGTCATGGCGGCGATGGGCCTCTGCCGCGAGGAGTACCGACTGCCGCTCTGCCCGCTGAGCGAGGAGGAGAGGGCGGTGTTGCTGGGGGAGGCACGGAGGTTTATCTGACGGCGTATTGCATATGCCTGTATGCAGAAAGAGTTCTTTGACTTTGGCGAGCTCTCGCCGTAAAGGCCACCGACGGTGGAGAATAATCCGGCGAGTCCTGCCAAAGCCAAGGAACTTATTTATAGAAAAAGCGATTCCCGCAGGCTTCCCTGCGAGAACCGCAAAAATCAATTTAAGGCTTCACCGCGTAATTCCGATGGTGCAATTGCGCAGTCAGATTTTTCGTCAGATGAAACAAAAATCCGCAGG